>CAYPDD010000001.1:0-13232 GCA_964409395.1 uncultured Candidatus Saccharibacteria bacterium
GACTCGTGCTTCTTTGGCACGCCCAAGCACGGCAGGCACTTCTGTCTTAAATTCAGGAAAATTTAAATGGGCATGAGTATCTATAAACACTTTATATCTCGATTTCTAATTATTTCACAACCGTACTGTAGATTATACATAAAACAACAACTCCAGCACAAATAATATCACGTTTGAAGTTTCGATGCTCCTTAAAATAAAAATATGAAGCAAAATATGTCATTATTGGTGTCAAAAGTAGGATCATCGTCGTCTGAACCACGCCAATTTGTTGGAAAGCGTAATATTTTAGCACCATTACCCCAGTGCCAAAAGATGCTGATAGTATAAGCCCACGGACTATTGGCTTCTCTAATAATATCTTGAAGTCTGGTTTATAGATGATGAAGAAAACAATTGCCAGAATCAAAACCCTTATAAAATATAACAACGGTGGCGAATAGAAGTTTAGAAGCTGTCGAAGCGCAACTGATTCAATGGCAATCAATATAACGGCCATGAATGTTCTCTTAGCATTTTGGCTCGCCTGAAAATGGTGTTTTTTTATTCTGGATAAAAACAAAGCCAAGCTGGCGACTATTGCCGCAATAAAAACATGGAGATTACGCTCAACAGGAAGAAAAACCGCCGCCAAAAGCACAGTGATCAACGGCACCATCAAGATTATAGTCTCATATTCATGCAATGGCTCATTTTGCAGGCTTTTCGCCAATAAGATATTCCAGGTCGCTGCACAGGCGATCATTAATAAAAGCAAAAGAATATATTTAAAAGATAGCGCTTGACCATCAAAATGATAGTTAACAGGGATTAAAAAAAGAGAGATTATCGTTAGAATTGAGAAAATAAACGGCAAATAATCTTTGACCGGTATCTTTAGCTTTGACAGAAGAAATTTGTTTGAAACGTCTCCGGCCGAGCCACTTATCGCCGCTAATATTGCTTGAAGCACCATCCCTCCATAAAATTATATCAACCTCGGGAAAAGAGGTTCTGGCTCTAAAGTTTCTAACTGTTTTCTTATTTTCACTGCCGTTTCAGGCATAAATGGCTCTAACAATTCTGGCAATAGAACAAGGTTACTGTAAACATTTATCAAAACTTCAGCTAGCTCAGCCTTCTTATCTTCTTTTGCTAGTGTCCAAGGCTCGCTCTCGGCAATATATTTATTCTGTGCCATACAGGAATCATCAATCTTTTTGAGTGCGCTCATAAAATCAAGCGCGCTAATCTCAGCGTTTATATCAATCTTCTGACTCTTGGCCTCAGTATTATTGCTTTTAACCTCAACATTATACTTATTTATCATCGAGATTGTTCTCTGAATCAGATTCCCGATATTATTGCCGAGCGAAGTATAGTGCATCGCAATTTTTTCCTCTGAAATGTCGCCATCCTCGCCAAATGGAAATTCGCGCAAGATTGCATATCGAACTGCATCGACACCGAATTTATCTACAAGATAGTTTGGGTCAAGGACGTTGCCGATACTTTTACTCATTTTTTGATTATCAACTGTGAAGAAGCCATGAACAAAAATCTTCTTAGGCAAGGGCAAATCGAGCGCAAGTAGAAGCGCTGGCCAGATAACTCCATGAAACCAAACTATATCCTTGGCCATGAGGTGCAAATTTGCAGGCCAGAAGCCGTCTTTTTTATATATCTTCGTTGCTGTGTAATAATTGAGCAAAGCATCAATCCAAACATATATCGTTTGCTTGTCATCGCCAGGGAAGCTCACTCCCCACTCAACTGCTGCCCTTGAAATAGAAATATCCTCAAGGCCTTGCTTAATTTTGCCCACTATCTCATTACGTCTTGTCTCTGGACTAATCTCAAACTCTCCTGACTCAATCTTCTCCAAAATCTTATCGCCGAACTGCGACAGCTTGAAAAAATAGTTCTCCTCTTTCTGTCGCACTGGTTCTTTTTGATGATCTGGACACTTGCCATCGATCAGCTCTGATTCTTTCAAGAATTTCTCGCAACCAACACAATAAAGTCCTTCGTAGCTTCTTTTCTCAACAAAACCACCATCTTTTAACTTTTGAACGAACTCCTGAACCTGTTTTTCATGATCAGGATTGGTTGTTCTAAAAAATTCATCATAGGAGATGTTGAGCTTTTTCCAAGCTTCTTTGAACTTTAATTCGAGCTCATCAACAAAATCTTGTGGTGATTTCCCGGCTTTAATAGCTGCCTCGGCAATTTTGGCGCCGTGCTCATCTGTACCCGTTAGGAAAAAGACCTCATCACCTTTTTTGCGGTGATAACGCGCAAGCACATCAGCCGCTACCGTCGTATAGGCATGACCAATATGCGGGACATCATTGATATAATAGATCGGTGTTGTTATGTAATATTTATTATTCATATTTAGATATTATCAAATATTTACTCTGTACTCAATGAAGAAAACTTTAGGCCGAGACATCTGTCTCGGCCTTCGGCTGTTTAGAACACTGTTCAAAAAATCTGCGGAGAATTCCGCTCTGCTTCAGCCAACTTTATATTGACGTCAGTATCAATTTTCTGCCACTCCTTGGCAGCAGCAATCTCCTTCTCAAAGAAATCGCCAATACATTCCTTCATAATGGTGCTTTGAAAGAAAAACGAATAATTAACAATTGAACCATTCATCCCTTCAACATACTTACCCGTAGGGGTTAAAGCCGAAAATTGCATCTCCAACCCTCGGCGTTCTTCCGCCGTCAGTTTCAATAGCAAAACTGTTTCAGTCCTACATTTCGGAAGGTACTCTTCAAATCGGCTTCGATAATCGTCAAGCGCCAGAATTTCTTCAAGAACAGATCGAAGAGATTCTGGAAAGGGTGGGACCATATTTTCTGGCATCACCAGCTTAGCTGCAGCAAATAACTCTGAGTCAAGTTTAAGAAAGAGTAAATGGAGCGCCTCCTCCTTAGCCCTTTCCTCATGCCAAGAAGAGCCAATAACAGCAGCGGCCAGAACTAAAGCGATAAGCACTACAAGAAAAACAGCCCAGACCAAGATGTCCAATGGCTTCATTCCGGAGTTGATCCCGTATAAAACCAACCCCAAGATTAGTAACCCCACACTGGGATACACGACGATTGACTTGATTTTCATATCCATTCCTCCTTTTATGCGAGATGGATTTCTTAGAGTCAATATAGTTTAGATAGAGATATTATTCAAGATAGTTATAGTTCTTTATTTTTAATCATCAAAACACACTCACCTTTTATCTGGTGATCTTTGAGATTATCTAGTACTTCTACGACCGAGCCACCCCAATATTCTTCAAACATTTTCGTCATCTCACGGCCGATAAAGACCTCCGTCTCATCACCAAGATAGGTCTGAATGTCCCTCAAAGTCCTCTCCAAACGCATTGCTGATTCATAGACAATAATTGGGCACTCAAACTTTGAAAATGCCTTAAATTGAGTCTGGCGACCTTTTTTCTTCGGTAAAAACCCAGCAAAATAAAATTCTTTTTTTACCATTCCTGAGACAGAAACAACTGAAGCTAAAGCGGATGGCCCTGGGATTGGAATTACTTTAACTCCCGATTCAATATTCAATATACTAAATACCAACTCCTGTCCTGGATCACTGATTCCTGGAGTTCCTGCATCAGTCACCAAAGCAATATTTCTACCATTTTTTAATTCATCAATAATATATTCAATTTTGGATAATTTTGAGTGCTGAAAATAACAGATAAGCGGTTTTTTTATCTCAAAATGCTTCAATAAGTTGCCAGTCACTCTCGTATCCTCACAAGCGATTAGATCGACTTCCTTTAAAGCACGAAGTGCTCGAAGTGTAATGTCTTCTAGATTGCCGATTGGTGTTGCCACAATATATAAAATGCCTTTTTCCATAAAATAATTTATACCACAAAAAGACAGTCTTTGCTACCGCCAAGATTGATTTTAAATTTAACTGTGATAGTCTTGATACAGAGATTAACAAGGAGGGCCAGTGTTATGCCCCGAGAAATCGTCGTAGTTACCTGCCGTCGGCGCGAAGCCAAAAATAGCTCAGCCCGACTGAATTTCATGATTGCAATCGAGATTGAAAAAAGACAAGGACAACAACACGTCCTTTACGAAATCATTGCTCGACCAGCATCAATCCCGGCAACAGTAGCGCCTTCACCAAATGGTTTTAGTTATACCGACAAAGATGGGTATTTGAAATACCTCGACATCGTCGTACTAACCAAACCTAAATACGTCAAGACATCAATTGTCGGTCGCCGTGAACCAGTTCGTCCTCCATAGACGAACTGGTTTTCCTTATTATTAGACCTATTTCATAAACTGCAAAACGACGACGGCAACGACCGCAATAGCGGCGAATAAAAAGGCGCTCCAGCCAAAAACCTTGACCCACTTTGGATGAGTTTCTCTCCCCATAATCCGTTTATCATTACCAACAATCATTATGACAAAGAGGAGTGGAACGGCAATCACACCATTCAAAAAAGCTGAATAATAAAGCGCCTTCATTGGATTGATGCCGATGAAATTTATACCAAGCCCCACGAGAATAGACAGAGTGATAACACAATAAAAAGCCTTGGCCCGTGAAAATTTCTGCTCGAGACCCTCGCGCCAATTCATTAATTCAGCCAAAGCATAAGCGCCAGATCCAGCCAAAACAGGAATAGCTAACAGACCAGTTCCCACTATCCCAAGAGCGAATAAAAGAAAAGCCTGATCGCCAGCAAAAGGTCGAAGCGCCAAGGCTGCCTGCTCAGCAGACTCGATGTCGGTAATTCCATTAGCGTTCAAGACTTTGGCTGTCGTCAAGACAATAAAGAAGAATGTTATATTGGCAAAAATCATCCCTGTACGAACGTCAGTCCGCATATGACCGATTCTATCAGTTAATTTATGAGAAATAGGATTCCCCTGATCATCTATCTTTGATTTACCTATCAATTTGTTTTCCTCCACCTCCTCAGAAGTCTGCCAGAAGAAAAGATATGGGCTAATCGTCGTCCCAAAAACCGCGACAATTGCGAAGATATAAGTTTTGTTGAATGTCAGCTGAGGGATAAGTGCTTCTTTAAAAATCATTGCCCAATCAGGATGGATAATAAAACCAGTAATAATATAAGCAAACAAAGACAGGGCAAGCCACTTTAATATCTTGGCATAATTCTTGTAAGGAATTGCTATCTCAATCGCAATTATTAATATCGTCAGGATGATAGCTGTAGCAGTAAAATTGACCGGCGCTAGCAACCTGATTGAGGCGGCCATCGCCGAAATATCAGCACCAATATTGGCGACATTAGCAATAATCAGGAGGACAACAATAGAGAAAACAACCCATTTTTTGTAATGACGAAGTAAAACCCCAGCTAGACCTTTGTTGGTCACTATACCAATACGAGCACAAGCCTCCTGAACCGCAGTCATCAAAGGTAGAAGCCATGGAGCAAGCCAGATCAGACCAAAACCAAATTGAGCACCAACAGAGGAGTAAGTACCTATCCCCGAAGGATCGTCGTCGGCCGCGCCGGTGATAATACCAGGACCCAAGGCTCTGAAAAAAAGTTTTGTTCTCTGCCAAGGATTTTTGAGGAATTCTTTCGTTTCGTTAAGCTCAGTTTCGGTAATCTTGATTGTACCATCGGCCGTTTCAACGACCTGAACATAGCCCCAAATTATCAATTTGCGAGCAACGACAAGAGGGATGCCCAGCTCACGCCTGAATTCTGATAGTGTAAAAAGTTTATTCCCGCCAGTAATAGCATTCTTCGTTTGAAGATCATCGCCCAAAGAACTTTTATTCCCCTCCATTGCTATCTCCTTAATATTTTAAGAAAATTTTCGATAAATTTGCCCAATCACTTAGATCTAGTTCCTCTGCTCTTGCATTTGGACCGATATTTTTTGATTTAAGTATATCAATTATTACCGACTTATCCAGTTTATAAGCAGAAGAAAAGTTATTGACTAATGTTTTTCTCTTTGAGGCAAAGCCGAATTTTATATTTCTAAAAAGAACGTTTTCTGGCACATCCGGCAGAGTATAGCCGATGTTAGATATTCTTAATATTGCTGAATCAACTGCTGGCGATGGGAAAAAGGAGCTTCTCGGCACAATACCAATTATCTCTGGCGTCCCATAAACCTGTACCGACAGAGCCAAAATAGACATATCGCCCTTCTTAGCACAAATACGCTCAGCCACCTCTTTTTGTACCAATAGCACGATACTTTCAGGTTTATTGACAGTGGTCAGGAAGAGTTTGATTATTTTGGAAGTAATATAATATGGAATATTCGCAATAACTTTATATTTTATTTTCCCGACAAGCTCTGGAACATTTATTTTTAAAATATCCGAGTTTATCAATTCAAAATTTTTGTGTTGTTCGATCGTTATATCGTTATCTTTAAGCAATTGGGCCATATAGCCATTCAGCAGTTGAGCTAGTTTGTCATCTATCTCAACTGCCAAAACTTTACCCGCCTTTTTAGTCAGTTCTTCAGTCAAAGTTCCCAACCCAGGACCAACTTCGATAACAAGATCATCCGAAGAAAGATCGGCTGCACCGACTATTTTTTCAAGAGCTTCAGAGTCAACTAAAAAATTCTGACCAAGACCATGCTTCGCCCACAAACCATTTGCTTTTAGATATTCAAGTAATTCAGTTTTATTTGTCAGATCCATTTAGAAATTAGAAATTAAGAATTAGAAATTTTTGGTTACTTATACGTTCCAGGCCATCTACCACTGTAACCATGAGTTAAGGCCCAAGCAGTAGTATATATTTGTGCTTTCGGATCACTCCATGACGCGCCGACATAACCAGCTTTTTTACTAGCATCAGCCCAAAAACCTTCCGTATATTGGAATAAACCAAGGTGCCCACCACCTGAAACTGAGTCAGCATTGCCCCGACTTTCAACTCGCATTAGATTACAAAGCTTGTCTGGATCAAGACCATTTTTAATTGATGCGTCCAAAACCATATCGTTATATCGACACCAACCGGTAATGACCGGCTTCGTCCCGATTATCTGTATCTCCTCCGTTGGCGTTGTTGTAATTTCATTATTGATCAATGTTCGAGAAATCTCGACGCCGTCTTCACGCACAAGGCGATAAGTCAAAGTCCGAACCCCAGATTGGCCTGGCTGTTGAATCTTAACCTTGCCCTTATCAAGAGTATTATCTTCTTTTTTGACAGTCTTAAAATCAACTGCTTCAGTATTCTTTATATTAGTGATTGCAACACGAATAATATTTATCTTCATCCCAAGTTCGAGATCCGTACTTTCTGCAAAATTAATCTTATCATCGTCACCAAGCGATATATTGGACTCTTGCAGAAGCTCGCCGACTGTTTTGACCCAGCTTCTTTTTTGTATATTCTTTTTACCGTCAACGATAAGGTACAATGGCGCCTGATAAATAGTAATTTTGCTACCAATCCCCATTTTTATATCAGGGAAAGCGGTAAATTTATCCTCTTTAAACGGCTTTGCACCCACCTCGTCTGCAATCACAAATGCATCCTGCGCCCTGCTAGCGCCAGAAAAGCTAGCATGAGCACCGTCAGGCGCATAAGTTTCCACAATATAAGGTTTTGGCAGTTGCTGGATTGCAACCACCTTACTCTCAATTACAGGATTTATGGAAAATGTTATATAGCCGGCAGGAACAAGCAACCCTGCCAACAAAAATTTGAAATTAAATTTCATATCTAGAAACATTCTAACAAATAAAAACCACACAAACAACAAGACCGCTCTTGGGGAAGAGCGGTCTGGAAAATAAAACGCTGACTAATAATCAGCCTCCCGTGTCTTTTTCAAGACATCAGGATCAGGGGAACAAAGATCGGCCAACCAGCTTGGGGTGCTGAGAAGCCACCAGATAAAAACTGTCATCGACATAATGCCGAAAAGTAGAAACGCAATTAAAACATTGCCTTTCATGTGTCCCTCCTTCAAAATTTTCATTTTACACATGAGAGTATTTTTAACACAAAATAGATAATTGCGCAATTAATACATAATTTTTATACAACAAAATAAATAATCCGCGACAAGACAATACTTCAAAATAAGATTTCTGCAATAAACGTCTTTTTTAAAATAAGCCTTGCAACTCTATGATAAGAAACTATTACAGACCGCTCATAATCCCGGGCTTAATCAGGAAGGATGGCGAGCTGTGATCACCTATCATTAGCAGAAAACCCCTCACAAATAGAATCTATATATACACTACGATTCCCTGTAATTACTCAGGGTACCGAGGCATACTAATTATCTTCCCGATGAATTATTTTGTCAACTAGAAAATAAATAGCCCAAATAATAAATGCTATATTGAGAGCTCTATGCCCCATAAAATTGGGGCCGTCCTGGCCCCAATTGGGTACTAAAAAACCGCCCTAACGGCGGTAAATGCCAAACTTTTCTTCCATCTCCCTTTCATATCCTTCCCTGCAAAAGTCGCAGAAGAAGCAGACGGAGAAGTGCACCATCACGCAGAATTCCCAGACGCGACAGACAGCTGTGATGAGCCATCTGACAGGATTAAATAAAACCGAAAACCGTCTGACCATACTTCAGACCTCCTTTAAATTGGTAAAAGCATTATCTCTTTTTCTGTTAAAACTGTCAAATTAAATCTAGAAGATGTTCTGGAATATTCTCGATAAAACGTGACTTTTCATTAGATTGGAACCGACCATAAATATTTCTTTCACGAGCATAAATCAAATATAGACGCTCCTTTGCTCGAGTGATGCCGACGTAGCAAAGACGTCTCTCCTCCTCCATCTCGCTCATATCCATCAGCGCTCTAGAGTGAGGGAAAATCCCCTCTTCCACACCGACAATAAAAACAGCCTTAAATTCCAGCCCCTTGGCCGCATGCATTGTCATCAAGGTCACGACGCCCGCCTCCTGATCAATCTGATCCGTGTCGGAGACCAAGGCCACCTGCTCGAGAAAAATCTCAAGAGCAGATCTTTCGGAATCTTGAACATTGATTTCTACTTCTCGGGTTTCATCGTCAATATTTGATATTTTAGAATTAATATTTTGTTCTACTTGTTCGGCCACAGTTATTAATTCTTCAACATTCTCCCAACGCCCCTCTCCCTCGGGCGAACCGTCGAGAAGATAGTCCCTAAAGCCGGTCTTTACCGCTATATTTAGGATTAATTGATCCAGAGAATGAGTAACTGAAAAGTCCTGAAGCCCCTTCATTATCGCAAAGAAATCAGAGACCTTAGCTGAAAATTCATTGCTCAATTGTTCTATTGTTGCATTGTCAAATTGCTGATTGAGATTTGTTTGATTATTGTCTCTTGTTTCTTAAAAAAACAAAAAAAATCCTCGTATTTTATCGATTGTTTTGTCTCCAATTCCCCTTGCCGGCACCTGTATCGCTCTGTTCATCGCCTCCATATCCTTTGGATTGGCCAAAAAACGAAGATAAGCGATCATATCCTTAATTTCTTTACGCTCATAAAAACGAACCCCGCCGACAACTTTATAGGGAATTTTGAACCGCAGAAAAGTTTCCTCAATTGCTCTAGATTGTGCATTTGTCCTATAAAGAACGGCAAAATCGTTGTGATCCATACCTCTATTGTGCAGAGACTTCACTTCCATCGCTACAAATTCCGCCTCGTCTCTTTCGTTTAGAGCCTCATAAATCGTGATTGGATTGCCCTCAGCATTTTCCGTCCAAAGTTTTTTGTCAGTCTTATTTTCGTTGAATTTAATAACGTCATTGGCCGCCGCCAAAATTGTTTTGGTTGAACGATAATTTTGCTCAAGCTTGATTACCTTTGAATCTTTATAGTCTTTCTCGAAATTCAAAATATTACGGAAGTTCGCTCCCCGCCAAGAATAAATTGACTGATAGTCATCGCCCACCACCATCAAATTTCGATGTTTGGAGGCTAATAATTTCGCCCAGAGGTATTGAGCTTGATTCGTATCCTGATACTCATCAATCAAAATATATTTAAATAAATTTTGATATTTCTCCAAGATTGCTGGGTTATTCTGAAAGAGGATAACACACTGCATTATTAGATCATCAAAATCCATTGCGTTGGCTTCCTTCAAATATCGCTCGTAGCGCTCGAACACCTGTGAGGTCACTTTTTCAAAGGGAGAATTGATATATTTCTTATAACCCGCCGAATCGATAAGTTCATTTTTTGCCCCTGAAATAAAATAGGAGATTGATTTAGGATTAAAATTTTTTGGATCAATATTCAGCTCTTTCATAATTCTTTTGATTATCGAGATTTGATCGTTGTCATCATAAATTGTAAAACTTCGAGAATAGCCGACGAAGTCTGCCTCACGGCGCAAGATTCTCACACAAATAGAGTGGAAAGTTCCAAGCCAGGGCAAAACATTTCTTTCTTCATTACCTATAAGTCTAGCTACTCTCTCGCCCATTTCTTTGGAGGCTTTATTCGTAAATGTCACTGCTAAAATATGGTAGGGCGAAATATGCTTTTCCCGAATCAGATAAGCGATGCGATGAGTCAACGCTTTTGTCTTACCACTCCCTGCTCCAGCTAGAACCAAGACGGGGCCTTCAGTATTCAATACTGCCTGGCACTGCTCTGGATTTAAATTTTTTAATAAGTCGCTCATTCCATTTTCCTTTAGAATTAACCTTATTTCATTTTCGACGGTTGCAAGCGCATGTAGCCCGAGAGCGCATAGAAAATGAGATAAGGTTGATTATTGTTCCTTCCGATTATACCTAAAAGACGAACAAATTCCAAACAAAATTGACCCTCCGCTCAAGTGTGATAAGATTTGTCTATGAAAACAAAAATACTAATTTCACTCACAACATTGGACAATCCAGATTGGCAAAAGAATTTAGCCGATCTTAAAAAGTTTGGCATCAAAGAATTCGCCATTTTCCCTAACTGTATTAATAGTCGAGAAGAAAGAACTGAGCTATTTGAATCAGTTATCAGAGAGTTGGGTCAAGTATCCATCCCATTCTCACATATCCGTGCCGATATGCATCCCGATGAATTAGAATTTATGATCAAAAATTTTAACACCAAGGCAGTAAACATTCATCCAACGAGTGAATGGCCTACGACCTACGACCTAAGCAACTATAAGGATATTATTTATGTTGAAAATGCCGGCCCCGCATTTTGGAACGGCCTAACCGATAAAGATATCGAGGGTTTCGCTGGCGTCTGCCTCGATCTTTCCCATCTTGAAAGTGTCAGATTGCAAAAAGTAGCTGGCTATGAAATTAATATCAATCTTTTAGAAAAATATAAAATTGGTGCCAACCATATGAGCGCCATGACCGATAAGTTGACCGAGGTTCCACAATACAATTCAGCCACCTATGACAATCACTATCTCAGCAGTCTGAAAGAGATGGATTATATAAAGCAATATTATCCAAAATACTTTGGCCCATATGCCGCCATCGAACTCCGAAATAGTATCGAAGACCAAATCAAAATAAAAGACTACATCGAGAAAATGCTTTTCTCGTAACTTTACCCTCTCTCAAAACAAAAAGAGCGAACCGCGAGAGTTTTTAGTTCAACTCTTTTCGCGATCCGCTCTCGGATCAATTTTTTAATTTTTTATTCCCATCACCTCCTGTTGGAAAGTAGCCAAATCTCGACCACTCAACAGCTCGACTACTGTGGCATACCTTTTAATCGATTCACCGATTGTTTGTTCGCTGAAGATGACTTCGCCAGCCCATTTTGTATGTTTTTGTCTGCCAGGATCAAGCTTGTTCAGCATCAGATTAAACGGGGTCAGCGTCCTCTTTCCTTCTTCACGAAGAGGTTGTTTGTCCCAGCCAGTAGGAGACTTCATTTTCGCAACGGCAATTCTCCAAGCAGAGAGAAGCCAAATACGTGATGAATCAGGAGTTCCAAATTCATCAGCCAAAATGATTTCACCCGTCTTAGGGTCTTGGCCAAACTCAAATTTTGTGTCTGCCAAGATAAGACCAAGTGTAAGAGCATAATCATGCATGATGCCGTATAGACGCAATGCAAAATGTGGCATCCAAGGATATTTCAGGGCGACTTTATCGGCGTCGATATGCTCATCATGGCCTTTAGTTGCTTGATTCGTCGGGGTAAAGATCGGATAAGCCAATTTTGACCCATCATGTAAGCCGATACTCAAGAGGATTCCGCAGACTTTGCCCGTTCTCTGATATGATTCAAGTCCACTGCCCGTGAGATATCCTCTCACTATTGCTTCAATAGGGAACATCTTTAACTTCTTAACAATGATTGCTCTTTTTTGGAGTTTAACATTGCCACGAAGTTCGACAGGAAGAAATGAGTCAATCTGGGAACCATAAGCGACCATATGGGTTTTTATCCCAGCAGACTGGAATACAATATTCCAGAAAATAGTAATTGCCGTTAAGACTTCACCCTTACAAGGGATTAAGAAGCCCAAGACTAAGTCAAAGATGCTGACACGATCTGTTGCCAACACCAGCAGAACAGAGTCATCAGCAGGCAAAGTATAAGTTCGACGAACTTTACCTTGTGATTTTAGGATTAAGCCGGCTGCAAGCAACAGGTCATCCAATACGGTCTTTGCGACCAAATGCGCAATATATGCCATAATTTCCCTCCTCAAGGAAACGCTAAACTAAAGCACAAATTATTTTGGCTTCAGTTTCTGCCCGCACTATGACATAAATACAATAAATTTGCAATCTTTTAGACAACTAAAAAATCCCATTCCGTGTTAAATAGTTTATTCGTGAGAATTTACTATTCGTATGGTTTGGGATTTTTTAGTTCGGGCAGAAGTGATTTACGGACTTTTTGGAAATCTATTTTGTAATAATTTTCCAGCCGCGTCAACTTATGCCCTCCGTAAGAGGCTTTGATATGGTGTCTCCGCCAAAAGATTTGCATCCCTTGATAGAAACTATCTCGTCCTCTTAAAATGATCTTTTTTGTGTCTTGAGCTTGGCGGGCCAAATTCGATTTAAACCCGGTCAGACACTTTTTTGTTTTAAGTAGTTCCTCTAAAAGATATATATCTCCTAAAAGAAGGTTACTTCATCTTGCTTTCGCCAGCTGGCGGATTTTAGCAAGAATGAGCTGGGGAGGAGTTCTTTCACCGATTCACTTTGGGTGACTTTGTAAAAGATTTGATAATCATTAATTTTGTAGATTATTTCCTCCTCTCAAGAGAAAGGTAGGGGTGGACCTT
>CAYPDD010000001.1:13242-22362 GCA_964409395.1 uncultured Candidatus Saccharibacteria bacterium
ACCTTTCTCTTGTCCCATCTCATTCTAGCTAAAGAAAAAGACATTCCGGAAGGAGTGCCTTTGTTGCAATTCCCTCCGAGCACTTATTCAATTGTTAAGGTACTACTAAATTAAACCATTGTATCAACTACAACATAACTTGTCAATAGATTAAGGGCATATTTATCTAACCATAAAAGAATATTTAGTACAGGACTTAATAATTTTTATAAATTATTCTCCGGCCCCTGAGTCATATTGACCAAAACCATTTCGATTGTCAAAGTTTGATTTCTTTGGTAATAGTTTTGCGCTAACCACAAATTTTCTGTTGGCAATCTCATCTGTCTGACTCTCCTGATAAAACTGCATCAGCTCGGCCGACAGAATCTCTTTTAAGGTCGTCATTTCATCAACATTATTTTTTATATTCGCCAAAATTTCCTGATTTGGACCCTTGCCCAAAATCTCATCTTTGATCTGCTTTTTCTTTTGTCCAACAGCTTTAGTCTCTTCGGCAGCTTCTAAATAAGCCAAGTCATTTTCCAGTTCGCCCTTGAGCATCTCTTTGGAGATTTTTACTTCTTCCTGCAACTTCTCTAGTTGATCGATCCTCTTTTGAATTGTCGTCAAATCCATAACAAAAACCTCTCCGATTAAATATTATCGCTCCTACATTGCATAATTATTCTTTAGTATTATGCAAGAATAGAGTATTTTTTAAAACTTCTACAATTTCTTTTTCAACGAACTCTTTTGTGACCTGATCTAAAGTGTATTCACCGTGTGAGCCGATAACTCCGCCCTCGGCTGGCATCATCGTCGAAACCATAATGCCTATCTTCTTGGCGTAACGATTGGCGATGAAAGAAATATAGGGCGTGGACTCTGGTTTATATGATGCTTTATCAAGCGTTGCTGGATAAATATTTAACGTTATGCTCGCTGGCTGAAAATTAGCCGTCGCATCAACATATTCCTCTTCTTCAGAAACATGAAAATCATGCTTATACTCATTCATCTGGTTTCCAACATCAGCGATCACTGGCCAGATAATTTCATGTTTTAGCCGTTCAAATTCCTTTATGAACTCTTCCTGCTCGGTTCTCTCTTTATTTTTTTGCTCCTGCAGACCCTCGATATCGTTGTTAAAACGATTCATTATATTGTCAAGCTCTTTCTTGTTCTCGAAAAGCATATGACTCCTTTTTTATTCGGTTGATCTCATTATAACAACATCGACATTTTTGGCAAATTAATTCTCCCCTGCCAACTGACCACAGGCAGCACTTATCTCCTCGCCAAGACTAACCCTGACAGTAGTTGGAACATGGTGTCTCTCTAAAATACTTTTAAATCGATCGACTCTTTGGCGACTGCTCGACTTGAAAGTGGTACTACTAATCTCGTTAAAATTTATTAAATTCACGAAGGCCAATCTATCTTCAAGTAACTCCGCCAAGGCTTCTGCATCCTTCTCACTATCATTTACCCCCTCCAGCATCAGATACTCGTAGCTGACTCGCTTATTTGTCCTATCGACATATCGATCAAGCGTAGTAAAAAGTTTCTTGAGTGGATTCGATCGCGAAATTGGCATCAGCTCTTCTCGAAGTCTCTGATTAGGCGCATGCAAACTAATTGCCAAGGTGACGCCCAGATCAGCTTCGATGAATTTATCAAGCGAGGAGATTATGCCACAGGTCGAAAGAGTGATGTGACGTCGACCGAGATTGAAATAGTTTGGATCGTTTATCTCTTTGATTGCATTGACGACATTATCAAAATTTAGAAATGGCTCGCCCATACCCATAAAGACCACGTTGGTTAACTTTTTATCTCTCACTTTGAGCTGTCGCGCTGCAAATAGCACCTGAGAAACAATCTCCCAGAGGCTTAAATTACGTCTAAAGCCTAGTTGTCCCGTAGCACAAAAAACACAACCGGAAGGACAGCCAACCTGAGACGAAATACAGACTGTACTGCGACCATCACGAAATTCCATTAAAACGGTCTCGATTTTTGCCCCATCTTCGAGTTCAAGTAACCACTTTGTTGAACCGTCCTTTGATTTCTGCTCATCAGCAAGTTTAAATGGCACGATGCTTGTCGTCAACGCTATTTTATCGCGCTCCTCCTTGCCAATAGTTGAGATACCGGCCGGATTATCAATTAAATTGACAAACACGGCGTGACGAATCTGCTTTTGACGCAAAGAAGTTAGACTTTTTAGATACTCATAAAATTCCATATTAATCCTGTCCTTGCGATCCACCTGGCGCTTCACGTCTCTGTTCTATATCCCCAAACCTCATCTGAGCTGGATTAAAGAACAATTCGAGATTGCCGGTTGGACCATTTCTATGTTTCCTTATTAAAATTTCTGTTATACCTTTTCGATCTGTTTCTGGATGATAATATTCATCACGATACAGAAACATTACTATATCAGCATCCTGCTCGATAGAGCCAGACTCACGCAGATCGGACAACTGCGGTCGTTTGTCGTCACGATGTTCGACTGCACGAGAAAGCTGTGATAGCGCGATGATTGGCACATTTAATTCTCTCGCCAAACCCTTTAACCCTCTGGAGATTTCTGAAATTTCTTGGACTCTATTGCCCTCCGAACTTCGGCTATGGCCAGACATAAGCTGTAAGTAGTCAATTATTATTAGCCCCAAACCGTGTTCCATCTGAAGTCTTCTGGCTTTGGCTCGTATTTCCATAATATTACCACCAGCTGAATCATCGATAAATAATGGCGCCTCAGAGAGAACGCCCATCGCATAACCAATCTTAGGAAAATCGTCATCAGAAAGGTTGCCTGTTCGAAGTTTCCAAGAGTCGACGCCTGCTTGAGACGATAACAATCTATCAACGAGCTGATCTTTGCTCATCTCTAGCGAGAAGATAGCGACTGGCATTTTTTCATCAATTGCCGCATTTTCCGCTAAGTTCAAGGCAAACGAAGTTTTACCCATCGACGGTCTCGCTGCCAATATAATTAAATCTGATTTTTGGAAGCCGGCCGTCAACCGATCAAGGTCCTTGAAGCCACTGGGGACGCCTCTAATTGCGCCTTTATCCTTGTCCTTATGGATTTTATCGATTCTGTCAAAAGCGTCCGTTAGAACGTCTTTGATGGCGATAAATTTATTCTTCATTGATTTCTGAGAAATAGAGAAAAGTGACTGCTCGGCCGAATCCAAAACCTCTGATATTTCGCCATCTTCTTCATAACCAAGCTCGGTGATATTAGCGCCCGCACTTATCAATCGTCGAAGGATCGCTTTGTCGCGAACAATCTGCGCATAGTAAGCGATATTAGCAGCCGAAGGCGTATTATTCACAATTTCAGCCAGATAGCCTGATCCGCCGACTTGTTTTATTTTGCCCGCATTTTCCAGTAGTTCTGAGAGGGTCACAATATCAATTGGCATTCTTTTTTCGAATAAATTGGCCATTGCCTCGTAGACAATACCGTGACGACTATCATAGAAATCTTCATGCGTAATGACGTCTGCGACTTTGATAATCGCATCTTTGTCCAATAAAATAGCGCCGAGGATACTTCTCTCCGCTTCAACATTTTGAGGTGGGACACGCAAACCAGATGGCTTATTTGTCGGCTCAGAATTACGATTAAATTTTTGTTCTTTTGCTGGCATAATGGATTCTTTTTTTTATGTTTCAAAAACTTCGCTGACTGCTTTTTCCTGATTGATTTCTGCCTCTTTTTTTACCAATATTGGCTTGTCAGCCGATATCTTACAGACCACTTTGTATTTTGATCCAGTAACCTCAGAAATGATATTTTCGAGTATATCACAGTTTATCTTTTCTGATATTTTGTCTTTGTGAAACTTAAATTTTACTCCGAGGGTAACAGTATCATCGGTTATTTGTTCTGGGTTAGCATCCCGAAGTAAAGCCGCTAAAGTTGAATTTTCTTTTTTGGTTGACTCAATAACCTGATGCCAGATATCTTTGGTCATTTCTAAAACCGGCACAGGGACCATCGCCGATTTTGGTGACGGTTCTGGGACTACAACAGGTTCAACTGATTCGCTCTGGATAACTTTATCTTTGATAATTTGTGGTGGTGAAATTTTGATTTCATCTGTCCTCGATTGCTTTGTCTGAGAAGACGAATTAGAAATTAGAGGTTCAGAATTAGAGATTGGAGCTGTCGCTTTGACAACGGCTATCTCCAAGGGCAACATTGGGTATTGAACGTCCTTCAATAAAGACCCAGATTCGATAAAAAGGCTGATCGTTTTCATTACTTGTCCCAGAGTAACTTTTTTCGCCAACTCTCTAATTTTAGCAATGTTTTCCGAAGTATCTTCATAAGTAGCCTCTGCATTTACGCTACACAACATCACTTTTCGAAGCGTTTCGATGACCTTGCGATTGAACTCCAAAAGATCATGTCCAGAATCAAATAACCTCTGAGCGATTTTTAATCCCTCCTCCGGGTTTTTATTAAAAATCGCTGTCGCAAAGAGCAAAACTTCATGGTCTGGGGCAATACCCAAAACCTTTCTTGTCGTCTCAATATCAATATCACTATCTGAAGATGAAACTTGTTCGAGCAAACCCAAAGCGTCACGATGACCACCGGCCGCTGCTACGGCGATTAAATCAAGGGAGGCGTCATCAATATTTATCTTCTCCAACAAGGCAACATTCTTGAGATTTGTAATAATATCTTCCTTAGTCGCTCGACTAAAATCAAATCGCTGAGTCCGAGAAATAATTGTGGCCGGAATTTTGTGTATCTCTGTCGTTGCCAAGATAAAAACAGCATGACTTGGTGGCTCCTCTAAGGTCTTCAAAAGCGCGTTGAAGGCGCTTTTGGACAACATATGGACTTCATCAATGATATAAACTTTTTTAAATGATTTAGTTGGAGATAAACGTGCTTTCTCGATAAGATCACGAACATCATCCACGCCAGTATGAGAAGCGGCATCTATCTCGATGACATCGAGAGATTTGCCGGCAGCTATCTCCAAACAAGATTCACACTCATTACATGGCTCACCGGAAAATTCTTCCTTATTCTTCTTTGACTCGTTTATTTTCTGACAGTTAATCGCCTTGGCCAACAATCTAGCCGTGGAAGTCTTGCCGATGCCTCTGGGCCCCGTCAAAAGATAGGTGTGAACAAGTTTGTCACCCCGAATGCTCTCAAGTAATGTCTTGGCCACATGCTCCTGGCCGACAAGCTCGCCGAAAGTTTTTGATCGATACTTCTGATAAAAGGCCACTGAACTCCTTCGGAGCAAATTAACAATTTCTAATTCATTTAGCTTACTTATTATAGTGTTAAATTTTAATTTAAAAAAATACTCTTTGCCTCACCTCAATAATACCGAGTCCCATCAAGGAAAAATGAAAAATGAAAAATGAAAAATATGTATTTGTCCCCAATCAATCCACAGGGATATACACAAAAGCCTTATTTATAGCTATAAATTTCCAATTAGCACATTTTTATTCTATGGCGAGTCGGCGGTTGTCAGTTGTCAGTTGTCTTTTTTGGATAAATATCCGCTTTTTTCGCTAGTTATTTACTTGTTTTTAATATAATAAAAAAGTAAAATGGATTAAAGGAGTGGAAACAAAAATGAACAAGACAGACCTAGCCAAGGTGCTATCAGAAAAGATAAAAAAAGACCCGAAAATCGCCGAGAAGTTAATCAACTCCTTCGGTGATACTATTACTGATGTCCTATCAAAAGGTGGCAAAGTCGTCTATTCAAATTTTGGTAGCTTCTACACTGTCCACTATCCTTCAAAAGTTATCTTCCACCCCACCCTTGGCGCCAAGAAAAAAATGATTATGTTACCGACTAACGCCGTAAAATGGATGCCCTCTGGCAATATTAAAGAGATGGTAAACTCCGGCAAAGGCATGGATAACGCCACGACTTTTGGTGCAAGCAAAAAACTCAAAGAACACAAAAATGATCCAGAAGAAGAAATCTCAGAGCAAGTCGAAAACATAAATATAAAAAATATTTACAAAGACGCACCGATTGCTTCCATCAAGGATGAGGATGAAATTGCTATTCCTATCCGAACAATTTCAACAAAAACCGTAGCCGAGACTGGTGCTGTTGAAGAAAAATCATCTAATGATAATGAAGACAAAAATGGTTTTTGGGATCAGCTTTTCAAAAAAGAAAGTGACGCTCCCAAGCCGATTGAACAAACTGAAAAAATATCAGTCGATAATGATATGAAAAAAAGCGATAATCGTCATGAAGTCGGTTCCGGTTTATTTAATGTTAACCCTGCAGATACAACTGTCAAAACTCCAGCAACAGAAGAGAAATCAGAAGAGACCCTGACACCTTATATACCCAGAAAAAATGCTATTTCCTATGTAGACTTGTCCAAGATGACCGTGCCAAAGGAAATTCTGCAATTGATCTCAGAAAAAATTGCCCAAGAATACAAAATTGTTCCAATCGAAAACAACGAACGCGAACTCATTGTCGGCATGGTCGACCCTGAGGACATTGAAGCGACCGAAATAGTTAAGAAGATCGTCGGCAAAAGAATCGTTGCCAAACTGACGACTGAAACTGATTTAAATCATATTTTAGACCAATACCAAGGCTTTGAAAGCGAAGTAAAAGCCGCTATTGACGAAGCTGAAAATGAGGACGAACGTAAAAACAAAAATCAGAACTCCGAAGTCGCAGTTATTTCCAGTTCTGCGCCAGCCTCTAGAATTGTTTCGTCTTTGTTGAAACGGGCGATTCGGGATAAAGCTTCTGACGTGCATATCGAGCCATACGAAAGTGAAGTCGTCGTTCGTTTCCGTATTGACGGTGTTCTCCATAAGAAAGTCTCTCTACCCAAAGATATTCAACAAGCTGTAATCTCACGCATTAAGATATTATCCAATTTAAAAATCGATGAGCAACGACTACCACAAGATGGTCGCTTCAGCCTAGCAGTCGACAGCCGAAAAGTTGATTTTCGCGTCTCAACAATGCCAATTGCAAACGGCGAAAAAGTCGTAATGAGAATCTTAGATAAACTCTCTGGAATTATCTCAATTGACGATCTTGGCTTTCGAGAAAGAGACTTTAAATTGATCACCAACAGCTGTCAAAAATCACACGGAATGATCTTGGTAACTGGGCCGACCAGTTCTGGTAAAACAACAACTCTCTACGCCCTAATAGACAAAATATACAGCGAGGGGATAAATATTATTACTCTCGAAGACCCAATCGAGTATCAAATACCGGGGATCAATCAAAGCCAGGTCAACACCGAAATAGACTATACTTTTGCCTCCGGACTACGCTCTATTTTACGACAAGATCCTGATGTTGTGATGATCGGTGAGATAAGAGACAAGGAAACCGCAGAGATGGCTGTCCACGCCGCCCTGACGGGTCATGTCGTCCTCTCTACCCTCCACACAAACGACTCTGCCGGAGCAATCCCTAGATTGGTTGACATGAACATCGAACCGTTTTTATTAAATTCCTCCCTCAATTTAATTCTTGCACAGAGGCTCGCTAGAAGAATCTGTGATTCCTGCAAAAAAGAAATCTCGCCATCCCCAGATCAACTCAAACTTGTAAAAAACGAGTTGGATAAAATGCCTCGCGAAGAGAAAGCCAAGATTACTAGCAAAATAAAATTTTACGAAGGCAAAGGTTGTAAAGACTGTTCAAACACTGGCTATAAAGGCCGAATTGGCATCTATGAAGTACTTGAGGTCAGCAGAGAGATAAAGGAATTGACTGCCAAAGAAGGATCATCAAGTCAGATTGAGGAGAGTGCCGTCAAAAATGGTATGACGACGATGGTTCAGGATGGAATCCTAAAAGCCATTAATGGCCTTACGACAATTGAAGAAGTCTGGAGAGTCACCAAAGAATAAAAGTTGGTGCAATCCAATATATTGATCATAAATAGCAAATTTTGACATTAGCCTAAGCGACATAAATGCCAAACTTTTCATTCAAAAATTCAAATTCTGTCTTCGGCCTCGATATTGGCTACGAGACGCTAAAGCTCGCCCAGATTAAACAAGAAAAGGGTGGCTATTCTCTAGTTGGCGCCACTGAAATACCTCTTTCAGAAAAAATTTTGGATAGAGATAAATTTCGCAACAAAGCCGACACCGCCAATTTAATAAGAACAGCAATGAAAAATGCCAAGCCAAATCCCATAACGGCAAAGGCCATCGTCTCCGCACTACCCGAAACTTTTGTCTTCAGCAAAACAGTCAAGATGCCAAAGATGACAAGAGAAGAATATCTATCTGCTATACCAAATGAGATCTCCGATTTTCTCCCCATCCCTATCACTGATATTTATTTTGACTTTCAGATCCTTGTTTCTCATCCTGACGAGCCCTTAAATGATATCTTGGTCGTTGCTACTCCTAAGAGATTGGTCGACGACTATGTTGAAATGGCCGAGTTAGCCGATCTCGAACTTGTCGCGCTAGAGACAAAGCCGTTGGCCGTTGGCCGAGCGATTATCGGAGATGAAGACAAGAGCGGTTCCTTAATAATTCATCTTGGAAAAGAATACTCGCGAATCGCCATTTGGGATGATGGAAATTTGAAACTGACAACGACTGTTAACATCGGTCAAAATCAGCTCCTGGAAAGCCTTGGTTATGTTGGAAAAGTAGATAAAAAAGAGATTAAATTGACCACTGCCAATGAGAAAGATATTAGCATCCCGCTCAATACTATTATTGACGAAGTTATAAATGCGATTAAATATCACCTGAATAGAAGCTATAAGCCAAAACCGATTAGTCATATTATGCTCTGTGGCTCTGGCATCTCTATAAATGGCCTCGATCTTCTGATTGAAAAAGAGGTTAAAATCAAAACTACTATTAAGAAAATAAAGCTGAAAAATAAAGAGAGTCTCCCCCCTCAGTATATTGTCGCTTTTGGCTTGGCCCAAAGAAAAGAGGAGGAATAATATGACTATCAATCTTCTCCCTCCAAAATTAAAGAGACGAAAAGAAATTAGTACCATCTCTAATCATATCATCTTCGGCTTATCAGTTATTCTAATTATGCTGAGCATTATGGCAGGGGCTATTTTTCTCTATAATTCTTCTCTGGCAAAAGACATTTC
>CAYPDD010000001.1:22372-26677 GCA_964409395.1 uncultured Candidatus Saccharibacteria bacterium
ATCTGAACAGAACAAGAGACTAAAAAATTTTAAAGAAACCGAAACCTTGATAAAAAATGCCAATAAAAAAGTTAGCCAGATCGATGATATTTCCAAAGACAGGTTTGTCTGGAGTAAGGTTATTACAGAGATTTCAACTTTTACACCCAAAGAAGTCCGAATAGAAAATATGGACTTAAATCAAAGGACAAACAGCGCTACTCTCTCTGGTGTTGCCACTACCCTCAAAGATATTGCTCTTTTTAAAGAAAAATTGGAACAGAGTGGCTTTCAAAATGTTACATTCACCTCCTCGTCATACAATCAGGGCACAAATGATTATGCTTTTTCACTTTCCGTTAGCCTAGAGGGAAAAAAATGAACTCAATTAAAACAAGAATATTATATATTTTGCTAATCTGTTCTCTAATTATTATACTCATTTCATTTATTATATTGCCGACTGTTGCCAATATAAAAGAAAGCAAAAAGACACTTGCTACCAAACAAACTGAGTTTGTTGATAATGAAGACAAGGTCGCTCTTTTGCGAAATTTCCAAAAAAATCCCGACAGCTTCCAAGACAGACTTGATAAGATAAATGGCCTATGGCCGACCGAAAGCGAAGTCAGCAATTTTATTATCAATCTGGAAAATATTGCTTCAGCCGAGAATATAACTCTGAAAAATATCAGCATGACAGAGCCCAAATCAGTTCTAGCTAATGAAAAGGATTCGAATAGCAAGAAAAAAATGGCTGTCGGATTTTCTTTTGATACAGAAACAAGCTTTGCCCAAAATTTAGCTATTATCAAGAATATGGAGAGCCTAAATCGTTTCAACTCTATAAAACAGATTAATCTAACAGAACAAGACGGCGGTACAGTATTAATGAAGATAATAGGAAACATTTATTATGGCGAATAAAATAAAAAATGATATTATCTCCCTGACTGTGATTATTTTAGTTGTAGCAACTGGCTTTCTGCTCATCTTTTGGTTTTATTCGATAGTCTCAACGCCAGAGATCAGGCCCGGTGACATAAAAAAAACATTGGAGATAAAAGATAGCATTGTCGAGAAAATAACCAGCAAAGACAATTTGAATACTCCCCTTTTACTCGAAGGAAAGGACTTTGGGCGGGAAAATCCCTTTGGCCCAATCAAATAAGAAACAAACAAAAATGCCCTCGAGCTCGAGGGCATTTTTTATTTAGAACTAAATTTTTTATCTAAGAGATAAGGATTTTTCTATTGCTTCGATAACCTGTGCTGGCATTATCTCACTCTTGATCAAATACTGATCGTATGGCTTCATCATGCCTTTTATCTTGTTAATTTCCTGAACAAGCGCCGTCAATAATATAATCGGAATATTGGCAACTTTTTCGTCTTCACGAATCTTTTTCATCACATCAATACCATTTATCTTTGGCATCATAATATCGAGCAAGATTAAATCTGGCATATCCTTGTAGACCTTATCTAGTGCTTCTTCGCCGTCATAAGCAGAGACAATATTGTAGCCCTCAGCTCTCAATCTCTCGGCGTACATTTCGTGCAAAGTCATATCATCATCTACTAACAAAATTTTAGCGCTTGTTGCCATTTTGTCTCCTTAGGGTTTTTGATAAATAACGTAATCAAATAAATCATACAACGTCCCAGATTGGCGGTCAATATTGGCGCTAATTGTCCTCGTTGTTCCACCAAAATACCCAGTTGAATTGATAGTAGTCACTGGCCCAGGCACTGCCATCTTCTTTGACGCTGAGGTACCGTCAAGAGTAACCTCATACCTCTTTGTCACTAGACCGATGTAAGCATCATAAAACAACGGTTTCAATGAAAGCATAACTTTTGACAAAGGATTTGTTGGCTTCGCCCCAAATTGTGATTTAAAAACAGAGATTAGGTTATTCTTTGTCCAAACTATGTCATCTGGCGAAATGCCAACAGCCGAAGCAGATATTAATTCGGCCTGACAGTTTAAATCAGTTGATCTACCAAGAATGCCACAAGTATCAGCCGCTGGGGCTGAGGTCAAAATAGTTTTATATTCCCGAATATCTGTACCCGTGCCATCATAGTCGACTGTCAATTTAGCGTACATTATTGCCTTAGCATCCGTTGCTGGTTTCAAATATTTAGCCATCATTTTGATGTCATTATTAGCAAGATCGGTCAAGTCTATTTCGCTCAAATCAATTTTATAAGTTTCGTCCTTGGCTATTTTTAGAAAATCATATTTGCCATCAGCATAACCACTATTTTTTATGTCAACATCATTAAACACCCCCGCACCAACAACATCCTGTCCGTAAATAGGCCTTCCAAAAGTTCCCACAAAGCCCATCCTGAGGTCATAAACCTGATTATTTGTTGCTACTGATGAAATAGCATCGGAAATTGGAACTCCACGCTGGTTGCTACCATTTGTCAAACCTAGAACATCTAAGTTCGATCTAAAAACCTTATTGTCACCAACTCGCCAAAAGAAAGTGGAATCACCAGTTGGTACCTCGGCATTTCTATCATATCGGTATCGGAGAAATCCTTCTTCAATACCTGACTCAGCCGCATAATAAGCGCTGATACCATTTTCCGAAATCACCGCGTTTCTTGACTCAAGCAAGAAAAGACGACCAAACGAAAAAGCCAAGCCGCCAATAGCTGCAATTAGAAAAACTGCGATTACGATAGCTGAACCCCTCTTTTTCATCTCGTCCTCTTTACTTAATTAAATTATAATCTAGTTAAGTAAAGTTTGCAAAATATTATCAATAAAAAAGTTTTTGGTATAATATTAATATAATGAGAAAAAATCAAAATCACCTTACGTGGGAAGCGATTACTTGGATCGTCATCATCGCTCTCACAATTGCCACTGTGACGCTATTGCCTTGGTATCTAGCCGAGACTATTTTGAATATTATCTTGGGACTTGCCATTACGGCAACTGTTTTTTGGTATTTCAAAAGCCGGCAACTTTATCTAGAAAGTCAGGACAAGAGTAAGAAAATTTTGGCAGACCAAAGAGAAATACGTAACCACCAAAAGACAATTGATTTAATCTACGAAAATTCAGTCGACGGTATACTAATATTGAATAATGAGAAAAGAATCGAGAGTTTTTCGCCAGGAATGGAAAAAATTACCGGCTACGATTCAAGCGAGGTCATCGGCTTATTAGCAAAACAGATTCTAAAGTTTCGTGCCGAAAAAGGTGAGAGTCTCCTTCCTGATCTAATGTTTCTGCCAAAAGACTTAAAGAAAAGACCCTACTCGAAAAACTATATTACGACCAAAGAAGGTCACGAGAGAACCGTCGAAGCAAGTTATGCTTTGATCAAAACCAAGGAGGCACAAAAGGCGATGGCGATTATCAGAGACGTCACTTACGCCGAGGATCTAGTCACTCGCGACAAAAAAGATTTTAAGATAAATTTAGAAAGGTAAATATGGGCAGCTTTATTGAAATAAACGACACATTACAGATTAGCAAGGAACAGGGTTTCCCAAATGAGCTAGAAATTAACAAGCATCTTGAGAGTCCGTACACACTGGGGGGGGTAAAAGACAAAATTTTCAAATTCTCCAACAAATCTGGTATCAGATTTTATCATCAGCCGCCTGTCAGAGTTTTCCTAGTCGAAAACATAAATGGTAAATGGCTTTATTGGGGCCTCGCTCATATCACCTCTATTACCCACGATTATCTAGCCAAAACGACATCTGGCGAATACAAAATTATTTATCTGAACACTCCAGAAGAAATGAAAAAAGCCCACGACCTAATTGACCGAAACCCAGACACAAACTGTTTTAATTAGAAAAACAGTGTCTTAGAGATACAAAAAATGTTCTGAATAAATTTCAGAACATTTTTTGGTAGCGTCATGGGGAATCGAACCCCAATTACCGCCGTGAGAGGGCGGCGTACTAACCGTTATACGATGACGCCATAAATCTCACTGATTCTAACACTTTTAACTACTTTTTTCAATGCTAAGACCAAGCATTCACTAAAATAATAATTTGGCCACAGGATGGGTTCTAAGGACTATTTTTGTCTCCCATAAGCAAATAAACATTAGCGCCATAAAAATAGTTTTCTGCTGGCACAGAAGGGCTGACAGACTTAACGATTTATATTATCCGCCAGTGAATATTCTTTTGCGATAGAACCTTGAGAAATTGAGTCGAAGATGGTATATTCTTTAAAGAAAACAAGCCCATATTTAGTATTCATTACTTTATATGGCTTGGCTACTCCGAGATCGTCTAGTGGCAGGACAGCAGATTCTGGATCTGCTTACCTAGGTT
>CAYPDD010000001.1:26691-28799 GCA_964409395.1 uncultured Candidatus Saccharibacteria bacterium
GAATCCTAGTCTCGGAACCATAATAAAAACACCAATTTCTTGGTGTTTTTATTTGTATGTCTAGGACTAAATTATCTTGCTTCGACAAATGTCAGGGCTTTACCCTTTTTGTCACCGCGACCAGTTCGACCGATTCGGTGAATATAATCGTCATATGTTTGAGGAACTGTATAGTTGATGACATGAGAAATATCTTTAATATCAAGTCCTCTAGCCGCAACGTCAGTCGCTACGAGAATATTGATGGAGTTATTTCTAAACTGAGTCAAAGCTTTTAGTCTCTGATTCTGTTTTTTGTCGCCATGAATCGATTCAGCGCGGAAACCTTCGCCAATCAAATTTTGAGTCAATCTCTCAACTTCCATCTTCGTTTCAATAAAGATAAGGACTTTTTTCAATTCGTCCTGTTTCAAAATTTCCTGAAGCTGAGTAAATTTGACTGCTCTATCTCTGACTCGAACAATATCTTGCTCAACATTTTGAGCTGTCTCACCAGTCTTAATCTCAACAGTAAGAGGATTATGTAAGAATTTAGCAACTAAGTCTCGAATCTTTATCGGCATTGTTGCTGAGAAAAATAATGATTGTCGTGTCTCTGGAAGAGTATTTAATATCTCTCGAATCTCGTCGACAAAACCCATATCCAACATACGATCTACCTCATCAAGAACGATATTAGTAAAAGATTCGAATTTAATCAAATTTCTTTCACTTAAATCTTTCAATCTACCAGGCGTACCAATAACAAAGTTTGGATTTCTCCTTAAATTGCTAATTTGTTTAAAGATTGGCGAACCACCGACGCAAATGGCAGAAAAGATTTTCATACCCCATGAGAATTCTCTAAATTCATTTTCAATCTGAATTGCTAGCTCTCTTGTTGGCGCGATAATCAAAACCTTTTCAGATTTATTTCTGAAAACTTTATCAATCAACGGTAGAAGAAAAGCACCGGTCTTGCCGGTTCCTGTATTGGCCAAACCAACGATATCTCTACCTTCCATAATCGGCAAAATAGTCTGATCTTGGATTGGTGTTGGAGTTGTAAACATTTTTTTACGTAGATTGCTCTGTATTTCCTCGCAAAGTTGAAAATCAGAAAAAGAATTTTTTATTTCTACTGGTTTAGAGTCAACTGATTCAACCGCTTTTTGAACAAAACGAGAAATATCAATTCTCTCGCCACGTCTTTTAGCTGTTGGTCTTGAGCCGAATCTTCTTGGACCATTAGAGAAGCTAGAGCCAGATCTTTGCCCGTCTCTGCTACCAAATGAACTTCGAGAACTAAACGATCGAGCACCATCTCTATTTTCCTGACCGCCACCGAAAGAACTTCTCTGACCAAAAGGTTTTGGCGCACCCTGACTATCTCTACCACCAAATGAACTTCGAGAGCTATAAGGTCTTGGAGAACTCTGACCATCTCTGCTCCCAGTGCTAGAACTGTTTCGCGCACCAAAAGATCGCTCGCCGTCTTTACTACCAAAAGAACTACGCGAATTAAATGGTCGAGGACTCCTTTGACCGTCTTTACTACCAAAAGAACTTCTTGATGGAGCGAAAGCTCGCCCCGCTGTGTTTGTCTGCATGTTTAATGCTTTCCAATGCACCAAAAAAATAAGTTGGGTGCAAATAATTAATAAATTTCGAATTGCTGTATAGAACTTCGAAATTTAATTATTTCCTGGAAAATCTATAGAACAATTTCATATTTTTTATACTATAACACGTAGATTTAATTAATGCAAGTACTTTTAGGTATTTTTGTAGATATTCTCTAGCTCTTTAATAACTGACGACCATTCAAATTTTTTCAAAGTTAAATAAGCATTTCCTCTTAATTTATCCGCTAAATTAGGTTCGTCCAAAAGGTCAATAATTGCTTTGGCCAATAATTTTGAATTTTTGCTTTTAACCAAAATTCCGTTTTCCTTATTTTTGATAATATCGACTACACCGCCAACATTTGAAGCGACGACCGGCACACCCGCTTGCATTGCCTCTAGAAGGACAATACCAAAAGTTTCGGCAACTGAGGGTAGGACGAAAAGGTCCCAGTTATTCAGATATTTATAAACATCTTTTTGCTTGCCCAAGAAGAGGACATT
>CAYPDD010000002.1:0-2474 GCA_964409395.1 uncultured Candidatus Saccharibacteria bacterium
GCGGACCGACTCGATTGTTTTAAAATATATTTTTGTTATACTATAGATAAGCCTTAAGCGAGGGGATTTTGTGGGACTATTTTCTAAAAAAAGCAGAAAAAGCTATGCTATATCGCTCGATATTGGTACTGAATTTGTCAAAGTACTAGTTTTTCGTATTGAAAATGATATTGCTTACGTCGTTGGTACTTCGAAGAAGAAACAGCAACTTTCTGATATGCAGGGCGGGCGCGTCACTGATATTTATGGCGTGATCAAGAATTGTAACGAAGCGCTAGAAGAGGCTTTTGAAGTGGCCAAAGTTTCACCAAAACAGTGTGTTATCGGTATCGCTGGTGAATTGGTCAAGGGAGCAACAACGACTGTTCATTATACTCGTGAAAAACCAAAAGAAAAAATTACCGTCAAAGAGTTGCGAGAGATTATTGAACAGGTTCAAAATAAAGCATTTGAAAAAACTCGAAGCGAACTTGCTTGGGAAACAGGCCAAGCTGAGCTCGATGTCAAGCTAGTAAACTCGGCCGTAGTCGATGTCCGCATAGATGGATATAAAGTGACCAATCCAGTTGGTTTCCAGGGTCGCGATATCCAAGTCGGCATTTTCAACGCTTTTGCTCCAATTGTTCATCTTGGTGCTTTGCAGACGATCGCCGAAGAACTCGGACTAGATCTTCTCTCTATTGCCGCTGAACCATATGCGGTCGCTAGGTGTGTCGGGCTTGAGGATTCAGCCGAATTTTCCTCAATCTTTATTGATATTGGTGGAGGTACTACCGATATTGCTGTTGTCCGAGGTGGTGGAGTCGAGGGCACTAAGATGTTTGCGATTGGCGGGCGTGTTTTTACAAAATCAATCGCTGATGCTTTTGACAAAACTTTTACTGAGGCAGAAAAACTAAAGATTGATTATTCGGCGGGGAAAATCCCTACTGATTCAGAAATATATATCAAGATCAAAAAGGCAATAGAAAATGATTGTGAAGTTTGGTTGGCTGGTGTAGAATTAGCCTTAGAAGATTTTGCCAATATTGAGCTTCTGCCATCGAAGATTTTGCTCTGCGGAGGTGGTTCATTGTTGCCTGATGTTCAGGAGTATTTGGAGAAAAAAGGTTGGGTCAAGAGATTGCCTTTTGCTAAGCAACCAAAAGTTGATTTCATCAAACCAAAACAACTGATTTCGGTCAAAGATGAGACGGGCAAATTAACTGGTTCACAGGATATTACACCAATGGCTTTGGCTAATTTAGCAATTGATTTGGCCGGTGACGAGGGTGTAGTCGACGGCTTAGTGGAGAGAATCACAGAGGGACTTCGCAACTAAATAATACAGATCACAGATTCAACGGATAACAGATTGATAGGTATAACTAGACTATGAATGACATAATATATTTAGAGGCAGATGAGGAAATAACTTCCGTCATCGACAAAATTAGAAAAAGCCAAAATAAGGTGGTTATTTTGGTTATTCCTCGTGGCGGAACAATGGGCCAGAGCATTATAAATTTAAAATTATTGATGAGAAGCGCCAAGACTCATGGCAAGGCGACAGCCTTGGTTTCGACTGATAAAATTACAGGTAATTTGGCTAATCAGTTGAAAATTAGTGTTTTCCCAAATGTTTCTGAAGCGGAGAAGGCTCACATAAAGCCGATGGTTGAACCACTAAAAACAATCCCCGAAGAGTTAGAGAATGCAGGGCCAAAAGTAAATGCTTATAAACGCTATTCATTGGCCAATCTAAACGCCAAAGCTGATTCTGATGAGGAGGCGGAAGAGGAAGCTCCATTGCCAGTTGAAGAAGAGGAGAGTGACGATGAGCCTCAGTTCAAAAAAAGAACTATTGAAAATTATGCCGATGAGACTGACTACGATGAGGATAAAAATAGCCAGAATAACATACAAAGGGACGAAAAAGAGCTAAACAACAGCGAAAACTATAATATAAAATCAGGCCAGGGCAATATGAGAAATGATAAAAAACATATTAAAACTGAAGGCTCTCGAAAAACATTTTTTGCTATTTTAATAACAGCTTTATTTCTAATCGCAGTTGGCGCTGGTATCTATTTCGTGCCCACCGCAAAAGCAGTAGTTGTTTTGAAGACTAGAGATATTGATGAAAAGGTGAGCGTGGTCGTCGGCCGCGATATCAAATCAGGAGCTGAGGCGTTATCTGCGCCCGGTAAAATTATTGATTTGGAGAAGGAATCGACAAAGACGATTGTTTCAACCGGCAAGAAAAACATCGGTGAGAAGGCGAAAGGGACTGTGACTATCTCAAATCTCTATAATTTTCAAAGTGCGATTAAGCTAGCTAAGGGTACAAAGATTGTCAGCGATACCAAAGAATTTATTTTGCAAAGTGAGGTTACTATTCCTGTAGCCAAGGCGACTGCTGCTATAGAGAACAACATTCCTGTCTTGAAAACTACAGCAGGTACTGTCGATGCAGAAGTCCTCGCTGATAAATC
>CAYPDD010000002.1:2484-14933 GCA_964409395.1 uncultured Candidatus Saccharibacteria bacterium
CTGAGAGTAAAGTAGTTTTTGCCGGTGGGACAAACAAAGAGGTCAAGATTGTGACCGAAGAAGACTTAAAGAAGGCCGAGACAGATTCCAAGGCTGAGCTTTTAGAATTGGCCAAAAAAGAGCTAGCAACGAAAGCCACAGAGAGTAGCTTGAAGATTTTAGAAGGCCAAATCAGTTCTGAGATTGTTTCGCAGGAAGCGACAAAAGTTGTTAATGACGAAGCGGATAGTTTTGACTTTAAAATAAAAGTAAAATTCTTTGTTTTGGGCTTTTTGGAAAATGATATCAAAACAACGGTGACTAAGGGGATTGAAAGCAAAATAGCGGCCGATGAGATGATTATTAGCCCTGAAAAAAGCAATATCGCTTATAAAGTTAAGGCAAGTAATATTGATAATGGTGAGATGGAGCTAGAGGCTACCTTTACTGGCAAAGTTGGTAAAAAAATTGATATTAATTTGATCAAAAACAATATCAAAAATAAAGAGGTCAGTTCTGCTAAATCTTATTTGGCCTCAATTAATGGGGTTGATTCTTCTATAATAAATATTTCACCAAGTTTTTGGCAGAGAACGCCAATAATTGCCAATAAAATAACCGTTGAGTTTGACTACAAAAAGTAATTCAGTCTTTTTTTTGACGGCAAGAATGGTTGATTGAACTCTTTATCGCAGGTATAATCATTTTAATGATGACAGAAACATACAATAAATATTTAGCAATCGATTACGGGCTGAAAAGAGTTGGTCTAGCCGGTGGGGCAATTTTCCCGAATGGTTTGGGCGTTGTTGACGCTGGCCGTGGCAGTGATTTTGTTTTGGCCGAAATAGAGAAAATTGCAAAAGAGGATGATTTTACTGGTATTGTGATCGGTTTGCCGACGAGATCACAGGGAGAAGCAGGGACGTTGGACGAAGAGATAAAGATATTCGCTCATAAGCTTTCTCAGATGACAGGGTTGAGCGTTTATTTCCAGGAGGAATATTTTTCTTCATCGGAGGCGCAAAATTTATTTATTTCTCATAATAAAAAAGTTCAACGAAAAAGTGGCGATCTTGATGAGATGGCAGCGATCATAATATTAGAGCGTTTTCTTGATCGTCTCCAAAATGATTCTAAAATAAAGCCGGATATATGCTTATGAAGGGTAGCATTAAACTATTTATAATATTTGCAGTATTGATATCAATTCTTTTGGCCTCGGCGGGAGTCTTATTTTTTGCCGAAAAAGAGTATACAAAAGGCAACAGCCAGATCAGTCAAAATGTAATTGTTAAAGTCGAAAAAGGTAAAAGTAGCCAGGATTTGGCTAATATTTTGTATGAGAAAAATCTTATTAAGAATAAGAACCTTTATATTTATGCCACTAAAATATTCAATAAAAGAATCAAGGTCGGATTTTACGAGATACCGGCTAATGCTTCAATCTCTGACATTATTAATATAATTGATTCAGGTAATACCAAGGTGACCAAGGTGACTATACCGGAGGGCTGGAGAGTCGAGCAAATTGGGGTTAAATTGGCAGCAAACAAAATCGTTGATTACAGCGATTTTATGAGTTTGGCTTCATCTTATGAGGGAAAGTTATTTCCTGATACTTACTTCTTTGAGCCTGAGATGACCGCTGAAGCTATCATAAAAATGATGTTTGACGATTTTACCCACCGTACAGAGAATTTAGAACTTTCGAACTCTGACTTAATTATCGCCTCAATTGTCGAACGTGAAGCGGGTAATGACACTGATCGTGCCTTGATCGCGGGGATATACAAAAATAGGGTAAAAATTGGGATGAAGCTTCAATCTGATCCGACGGTTGAATATGGTCGAGACACAAATAATCTTGCAAAACTCAGCCCGGAAAATCAAAAAGCATACGCTTTTTGGAAATCAGCCAAGACCTCCGAGTTTACTAGCGTAATTTCCGATTATAATACTTATAGGGTCAAGAGTTTGCCGGCCGGACCAATTTGTAACCCAGGCATCGCTAGTATTGAGGCGACGCTTTCGCCAACGGCCAGCGAGTATTATTTCTTTCTTTACGGCAAAGATGGCAAAATTTATCCCGCTAGAAATCAAGCTGAGCATGAGAGAAATATTATAAATCATATGTAGACTTTGAAATATCTCCTTGACCGTGAGCATTATTTGAATTAGACTAAAAAATGAATCTGAACATTTGAAGAGATGCTTTCAATAGCAAACCATCAAATTATCGGCATTTTTTTGTTAATAAATATCTAGGAATAAATATTGTGAGGAATCCCTTCAACAATTTACTGAGTCGTTTCTCTCAGGATATCGGCATTGATCTTGGTACAGCCAATACATTGGTCTACCTTCGTGGTCAGGGGATCGTGATCAAAGAACCTTCCGTTGTAGCTATAAACAAGCGCACAAAGGAAATTTTGGCGGTTGGTGAAGAGGCCAAGAGAATGGTCGGCAGAACGCCGGCTCATATCGTGGCTATCCGCCCACTCGTCGATGGGGTAATCTCTGATTTTGAAATTACCGAACAGATGCTCAAATATTTCTTTGATCGAATACATCGAGAGAAGTTTACGCTTATCCCTAGACCGAGAGTAGTCATCGGAATTCCTCATAGTGTAACAGAGGTGGAGAGAAGGGCGGTAGAAGAGGGAGCAATCAACGCTGGGGCGCGCGAAGTTTTTCTAATCGAAGAGCCAATCGCGGCGGCTATCGGAGCGAGACTACCGATACAGGACGCATCGGGCAGTATGATTGTCGATATCGGTGGTGGCACGACCGAAGTAGCCGTTATTTCTTTGGGCGGAGTAGTCGCTTCGAGATCGCTTCGCATTGCGGGAGATGAATTAAATGACGATATTATTCAATATGCTCGAGATAAATTTAATTTACTTCTTGGCGAGAGAACAGCTGAGGAAATAAAGATAAAAGTTGGCTCAGCGATCGAGCTTAAAGAAAAACTTGAAGCACCAATGCGAGGCAGGGATCTTGTCTCTGGTCTACCAAAGGAAATTATTGTCAATGATACTCAAATTCGTGAAGCAACTCGTAAATCACTCAATCAGATATTAGAGAGCATTCGAGTAACAATGGAGGAAACTCCACCTGAGTTACTGGCTGATATTATGGATAGAGGTATTGTCCTCTCCGGCGGAGGCGCTTTGTTGCGTGGTCTCGACCGTCGTATTGCCATCGAGACTCAGACGCAGGTTCATATCGCAGACGATCCGTTAACCGCCGTTGTGAGAGGTGCGGGGATGGTATTGGAAGACCTCGATCTTCTTTCGAGCGTTCTATTACCAAAAGAATTTAGAAGGTAAATATGAAAAAAGCCTATTTCTTTTTTGTCGCACTAATCGGGCTTTTTATCCTAGCCCTTGTTTTTTCCTCGGCCTTTAAGGGGAAAATGACCTCAATCTCTTATGAAAAGACAACCGCTGGCTCAAATATTTTCTCTGACGCGGGTAAATTTTTGAAAAACAAAATCTCTTTTATCTTCCATATCTCTGATCTGAAAAAGCAAAACGACGAGCTGACCAACAAAATAGTAGAACTGCAGGTTGATAAAAGCGCAATCAACGAATTGGAAACAGAAAATCGTTTGCTCAAAAAGGAGCTTGGTTTTATGGATCAAAATGAAAAGGGGACGTTGGTACCGGCCAAAATTATTGAACGAGAGCCAACCTCTTTTCTGGATTATTTCATCGTCGATAAGGGCAAAAATGATAGCATTGTTCTTGGCGCAGCCGTAATTTATAACGGCGTTTTGGTTGGTCAGATAAAGGAGGTCTTTGACACTCATTCAAAGGTAGTTTTAATTACAAGTAAGGATTCGATAGTACAGGTTGCGCTACAAGATTGTCGGGCTAAGGGGATACTAAAGGGTGGGATAAATGGTTTATTCATGGAGAATATTGTTTCTGATACTGATTACAAAGTCGGCGAATATATAATCACTTCTGGTTTGGGGGGGAGGATGAAGGCCGGTATTTTAGTTGGTAAAGCAGGGGAGATACAATCGAATTCTTCGGGTATCTTTAAAAGTGTTGCTGTCGAGCCTATCATAGATTTATCCACTTTAGAATTAGTTTTTATCGAAAAAAAATGATTTATATAAAATATTTAATTTTAATCGCAGTTTCATTAGTTTTATCTTTCTTGGATATCTCATTTTTTAGCTTTCTTGATGTTTATGGCGCGACTTTATTATCATCATTTATTTTTCTCATAATTTTTACTTTTATCGACAAAACAAAGAAGGATTATATAATCGTTGCTCTCTCTCTAGTTCTTTCCTTCTCTATTTTCTCGTCGTTGCCTCTTTTCCCGATTTTTATTAATTTTTTCTTTATTCCGGCGATGATCAGTTATTTAAGAAGGTATTATTTGCCACAGCCAAGTTTGATTGTTTCCGTTCTCTACTTTTTAGCAACAACCTTTATTTTTGAGGGTGTTTTGTTAATTTATGCCAAAGCCTGGAATAATAGCGGGCTTCTAACTTTTTCTTGGTTTATTTTTATTAACACCATTCTCGGTATTATTGCCTATGCTTTTTATCTAAAAGTAAGAAAGAAATTCAAAACTTTTGAAATAAAGATATAAATGGATATATTCGGTAATTTCTCAAAATTGACTGGGGATCGTCGAAAGCGCCGTGTTGAGAAGCAGGGTTATCTTAATTATTCCTATGGTGATACGGCGATAGAGCCGATTGGGAAAATGGAAACAAAAGCAACTGGTCACTCATATTTTAGTCTAAAAGTTTTAGTCGTTTTTATTTTTTGCGTTTTAATATTTAAATTGTTTGTCATCCAAGTTTTTGAGGGCGAAGCCAATCGACTTCTCGCGGAGGGCAATCGTATCCGTCCAAGAATTATTGAATCGACGAGAGGCTTGATTAGCGACAAAAACGGATATTGGCTGGCGAGGAATAAACCATCGTTTGCTCTGGCTGTTTATCCCTCTGATTTGCCAAAAGATAAGAAGGAGAGAGAAGATGTTTATCAAAAAGTTGCTCAAATTTCAGGGATGTCGGCCGATGAGCTGAGAAAAAAAATACAGGGAGAAGGAACTCTAGGGGAGCAGAGAAATAAACTTTTGTCTCTAGACAGAGTTGAATTAAAAAATAATATTACTCATGAGGATGCGCTTTTACTCGAGGAAAATATCGCGGGAATTCCCGGAGTTTTTGTGGCCAAGACGCCAATTCGTGAATACCAACTTGGCAGCGGTCTCGCTCATATACTCGGATATACAGGTATAGTCTCAGAAGAAGACATCAAAAAGACGCCAGGATATTATCCCTCTGATAAGACAGGCAAGACTGGACTTGAATATGAATATGAAAAATATTTAAAGGGTACAAATGGCGTAGAGCAGATCGAGGTTGATTCAAAGGGCAACACGGTCAAAATATTAGTCAAAGATGAAAATAAAGAACCTCTGCCTGGTAATGATATTGTGCTAAATATTGATTTTGGGCTGCAACAAAAGGTTGGGGAGATACTTCGGGCTGGGGTTGATAAGGCGAGCGCTCTTTTGGGCTCTGAGGTTAACGGCGGTACAGCGATAATTATGGATGTAAACACGGGCGGAATATTGTCGATGGTTTCCTACCCTGATTATGACAACAATCTTTTTGCGAGTGGGATTTCAAATGATGAGTATAAAGCGTTGATTGAAGATAAAAAAAGGCCGATGTTTAATCGAGCAATAAAGGGAGTTTATCCTCCTGGGTCAATTTCTAAAATAATTTTAGCTGCTGCTGGTCTCCAAGAGGGGGTTATTACAAAAAATACTTCTTTTGATACTCCGCCAAGCATTCAGATCGGTGATTATATCTTCCCGGACAACAAGGACCATGGTATTACCGATGTGACAAGAGCAATAGCCGAGTCAAATAATATTTTCTTTTATTCTATCGGTGGTGGTTATGACAAGATCAAAGGTATAGGCATCGACAAGATAAATGCTTATTGGCAGAAGTTTGGGCTTGGCGAACCGACTGGCATTGATTTACCGAGTGAATCTAGCGGGCTCTTGCCGAATCCTCCTTGGAAGAAAAAGGTAAAAAATGAGCCTTGGTACATTGGAGATACTTATCATGTGTCAATCGGTCAGGGAGACCTGCTGGTGACCCCGATACAGATGTTGAGAGCGACGGCGGTTATCGCCAATAAGGGCAAACTTTTACAGCCACAATTGGTAAAGAAAATTGTTTCAACAGATGGGAAAGTTATTAAGGAATTTGGTCCTAGGATTGAGAGCGAAAATTTTATCAAACCAGACATTCTAGACACAGTGGCAAAAGGGATGAGAATGGTCGTGACTGAGCCGTCTGGTTCGGCCCATAATCTAAATGATTTGCCGGTAACAGTCGCGGGTAAGACAGGGACTGCTCAGTTTCTGAGTAACCAAAAAACCCATGCTTGGTTTGAGTGTTATGCACCTTATGAAAATCCCGAAATTGCGGTAATTGTTTTGGTCGATGGTGGTGGAGGAAGCTTCGCAATTGCTACGCCAATTGCCAAAGATATTTTGAGCTACTATTTTTCTCAAAAATAAAATGCAGAAGTGGTCTTTTGGCCAAAAGATTGACAAACCAGTTAAAATTTGAGAAAATTTTGGCGAAAACAGTAATTAAAAGGAAAAATACACGTCGTGAAGCCGTGTTTAATTTTTTCTAAAGAAGGTAAATTATGAGTAACTACATCACTGCTGAAGGGCTGGAAAAATTAAAGAAACAATTAGTTGAGATTAAAATAAAGCTTAAAGAAGTTAGTCTCAAAATCAAAGATGCTCGTGAAATGGGTGATTTGTCGGAGAATGCCGAATACCATGAAGCCAAAAATGAGCAGGCTTTTTTGATGGGCAAAGAGCAGGAAAATGAACAAAAAATCAAAAATGCACAGATTATAAAAGCTGATTGTAAAAGCGAAGTTATTCAAGTCGGTTGCACAGTTGAAATTGAGGACGACGGCGAGAAGATGAAATATCAAATCGTTGGTTCTGATGAAGCTGATCCAATTTCCGGACGTATCTCTATCGACTCACCAATTGGTTCTGCTCTTATTGGTCACAAAAAAGGTCAATCTGTCCAAGTAAAAACACCAGCTGGCACATCTGTTTGCAAAATTCTATCGATAAATTAAATAATATTTTAGATCTCATATTTAAAGCTCGGGTATATCCCGGGCTTTATTTTAAATTATTCAAGTTTGTGGTATAAAAAGAATGTAATCTCAGTTTATCTAAAAAGATATTATTAAATTGATTAACATACAAAATTATGACACAGGAACTTGGCACAACCGAAAAAGATCTGATAGAAAATAGAAAAAATAAGATTGCAGAGCTCACAAATCTCGGGGTGGATCCCTATCCTTCCGAGACGGGAAGGAATATCACTGCTGGAGAAGTTATTGATCGGCAGGATGAATTGATCAAGTCAGAGAAAGAAGTGACTGTGGCTGGCCGTATTATGGCTAGACGTGGGCATGGCAAGCTATCCTTCGTTGATATTGTGGATGAGTCGGGGAAAATCCAAGCAGTTTTGCGAGCTGATTTTCTGTCAGAGAAGGATCTTGAAGTTGTCATTTTGCTCGACGCGGGGGATTTTCTGGAAGTTACAGGCAAGGTTTTCGTGACAAAGTCCGGGGAACTCTCGATCGAAGCGCATACAGCCAAGATTTTGACCAAGTCGATACGCCCACTTCCTGAACAGTGGTTTGGATTAAAAGATGTCGAGACAAGATACCGAGAGCGTTATGTCGATTTGATTGTTAATTCCGAGGTCAAAGAGAAATTTTATATTCGTTCTAAAGTTATCCAATCATTGCGTGAATTTTTGATTGGCCAGGGTTTTATGGAAGTCGATACACCTGTCCTCCAACCAATTCCTGGCGGAGCCTCGGCAAAACCTTTCCAGACACATTACAATGCCTATGAGATGGATGTTTTTTTACGGATTGCACCAGAGCTTTATCTGAAACGCCTGGTTGTTGGAGGCTTCGAAAAAGTTTTCGAATTTGCCAGAAGCTTTCGCAATGAAGGCGTCGACGCCACCCACAATCCAGAATTTACAAACCTAGAGTTTTACTGGGCTTATGCTGATTATGAAAAGTTGATGAATATGACTGAGGAGATGATCAGATCAGTTGTCAAATCGATTAATGGTGGGAAACTTGAGATGGAGCTTGACGGCAAACAAATTGATTTTGGCCAGAAATTTGTCAGAGTTACATTTGACGAGCTAACCAGTGGGAAAAATACTGATGTCGCTTTCAAAGAAGGCGTAGCTAAAATTGTAGCGCCGACTTTTGTGACCAATCATCCGACTGAACTAATCCCATTGGCCAAGAGAAATGCCAAGAATCCAGAAGTTGTCGATACCTTCCAGCTTGTGATTAATGGTTTGGAGATGGCCAAAGCCTTCTCAGAGTTAAACGATCCTGTTGACCAGAGAAGTAGATTTGAAGCACAGATGAAACTTAGGGAGAAGGGTGACCAAGAAGCTCAGTTAATCGACGAAGATTTCCTGAAGGCTATCGAATATGGCATGCCACCAACCGCCGGATTTGGAATCGGGGTAGACCGTTTTGTTAGATTACTTACAAATTCGAAGACTTTGCGAGAGATTTTGTTCTTTCCTTTCATGAAATAAAAACATTGGAGATATATGCTTGATATTAAGTTAATTCGCGAACACCCAGAAGAAATTAAGAAAATGATAGCTCGAAAAGGAGCTGAGCCTGCTCTTATTGATGAGGCGATCAGCCTCGATCAGCGTAGACGAGACTTGATCTCGAAATTAGAGGACAATCAGAGCGAATTGAACAAGCTTTCCAAGGAGATAGCGATGTTTCATGGTCAGCAGAAAATTGACTCAATAAAAGAGGCAAGTGTCATTTCTGAAAAGACTAAAGAATTAAAACCAGAGCTTGATAAAGCTAATATTGAATATAAAAAAGTGATGTTGTCTATCCCAAATCCACCAGCTCCAGATGTGATCGATGGTGCTTCTGACAAGGATAATACAACTAACCGAACATGGGGAGAAACTACGAAGTTTGATTTTAAACCTCTCGATAGTATTGAACTGGCCGAAAAGCTTGATCTTTTTGATACCGAGAGAGCCACAAAGATCTCAGCTTCACGATTCTATTTCCTGAAAAAAGAGCTGGTTATCCTTGAATTATCACTTTTCCGTTATGCCGTAGATATGTTGGTGGCCGAAGGATTTATCCCAATGATTCCGCCTGTGATGCTGAACAGAAAAGTTATGGAGGGCGCTGGCTATATTCCTGGTGGCGAAGATGAAATTTACAAAACACAAGATGACCTATATTTGGCTGGCACAGCCGAACAGCCAATTGCCGGATATCATATGGACGAGATATTAGCGGAGAAGAGCTTGCCGTTGCGTTATGTCGGTATCTCCACCTGTTTTAGACGTGAAGCTGGCAGTCATGGCAAGGATGTTAGAGGTATTTTACGTGCTCATCAATTCAACAAAGCTGAGATGTTTTCTTTCGTAAAACCAGAAGATTCAGAAAAAGAGCATAAATATTTAGTCTCAATCGAAGAGAAAATGATGCAGGGGTTAAAATTGCCATATCAAGTTGTGAATATTTGTGCTGGAGACCTAGGTGCGCCAGCATCGAAGAAGTTTGATATTGAAGCTTGGGTTCCAGGTGAAAATAAATATCGCGAAACTCATTCCTGCTCAAATTGTACTGATTATCAGGCTCGACGTTTGAATATTAGATTCAAAGATAAAAAAGGCAAAATAGAGTACGTTCATACCTTAAATGGTACAGCTTTCTCCGAAAGACCGTTAATTGCTATTTTGGAAAATTGCCAGCAAAAAGATGGCTCAATCAAGATCCCAGAGATTTTACATAAATACACAGGGTTTACAGAGATCAAAAATTAAATATTATGGAGGTAGCTATGAAAGTGGAATTCCATATCAAGGACATCGTTATTACGGCCAGTCAGAAATCTCTGATCGAGAAAAAGATGATGAAGCTGAAGAGATATTCAAAGAACGAACCGATGACAGTTGATATTTACCTTCGTGATGAAACAAGTCCAGAAAAGGGCGGGATAGATCAGGCAGTTGAGCTCTCAGCTACATTTGGTCATGAGAAACTTTTTGTTAGAGAAATCGATAATAGATTGATGCGAGCTTTTGCCTTTGCTTATAAATCACTTGAACGTCAGATGCAACGTTTTCATAAAAAACAGATTGATAAAGAGCACGAAGGTTCCGAAAAGGCCGTCAGCCGATTGTTTAGAGCTCTTAAGATAAAAAAATAACATTGATTTAATCTTTCAGTATCTCAACTCGCTATTTTTTCATTGTTGATTGAATTGAGTTGGACTAAGTGCTAATATTGGAGTTGACCGTGCTTGGTCAACGTTTTTATATTCTAATATTCTTTCAAAAGGAAATTTTATGAGCATAATCGATTTGATATACAATCCGAGTAAACGTGTAATTTCGCAACTCCAGAGAAAAGTCGATTTGATGAACGGATTTGAGGAGGAGATAAAAAAACTCTCAGACTCTGATCTTCGAGCTAAAACAGCCATTCTGAAAGAAAAATTTGTTATAGCAGAAGGCGATATTGAGAGGGAAAAGGCGATTATTGAGGAAATTACGCCTGAGGCTTTTGCTGTTATGAGGGAGGCGATGAGACGAGTTTGGGGAGAACGTCACTTCGATGTTCAGCTGATTGGTGGCTTAGTTCTCCACGAAGGTAAAATTGCGGAGATGAAAACTGGTGAGGGCAAAACTATTGTGGCGACCCTTCCACTTTATTTAAACGCGCTTAGCGGTCGTGGTGTTCACCTGGTAACAGTCAATGATTATCTCTCAAAGCATCAGGGCGAGGGGATGGGCGAGGTTTTCGATTTTCTAGGTCTCTCGACAGGTGTAATCCAAAGTAATCAGGAAACTTATAAATTTACCAAGAAGCATAAATATAACCATTATTCTGAGTGTGAGGGCTTAAATCTCGAGCCTTGTAGCCGAAAAGAAGCTTATGCTTGTGATATTACTTACGGTACCAATAATGAGTTTGGTTTTGATTATCTACGTGATAATATGGCACCTAATTTAGAATATTGTTCTCAGCGCCAGTTGAATTTTGCAATTGTTGATGAAGTTGACTCAATCTTGATTGATGAAGCGCGAACACCTTTGATCATTTCGGCACCAGCCGAAGAATCAGCGAGTATGTATCAACAGTTTGCGGCGCTTGTTCCAAGATTGAAGCAGACCGAGGACTATATTATTGATGAAAAAGACAAAGCAGTAAATCTGACTGATAAAGGTATTAAAGAGATAGAAAAAATGCTTCATCTAGAAAATATCTATGAGGCTGGTGGTTTTGTCAAAGTCCATCATCTCGAACAAGCTCTAAAAGCTCATACTTTGTTTAAAAAAGACCGTGATTATGTTGTCCAAGAGGGCGAGATCATTATTGTTGATGAATTTACTGGGCGCTTGATGGTTGGGCGAAGATACTCAGAGGGTTTGCATCAGGCAATTGAAGCGAAAGAGGGTGTCGAAGTCAAAAATGAATCTCAAACTTTGGCAACAATCTCATTTCAAAATCTATTTCGAATGTATGACAAACTGGCCGGTATGACAGGTACGGCGGCAACTGAAGCAGAGGAGTTTTATAAAATATATAAGCTCGATGTTGTTGAAATTCCGACAAATAAAACTGTTAGCAGAAAAGATTTTGCTGATAGAATTTACAAGGATGAAGAGGCTAAAATTGCGGCGATTATTCAGGAAGTGAAAGACAGAAATGCTAAAGGACAACCAATTTTGATTGGTACTGTTTCGGTGGCTAAAAATGAGCTTCTTTCAAAAAGGCTCAAAAAAGCTGGCGTCAAGCACGAAGTCTTGAACGCAAAGCATCACGAAAAAGAAGCTAGAATAATTGTAAAAGCCGGTTTTAAGGGCGCAGTCACGGTGGCGACTAATATGGCTGGTCGTGGTACTGATATTAAGCTCGGAGAAGGTGTCTTGGAGCTTGGCGGTTTGCATGTCTTGGGCACTGAGCGTCATGAAGCGCGCCGAATTGATAATCAGCTTCGTGGTCGTGCTGGTCGTCAGGGTGATGCCGGCTCATCACAATTTTTCGTGTCGATGGATGATGATCTGATGCGTATTTTCGGTGGCGAGAGACTGAAAAACATGATGGAGTCACTTGGTCTTCCAGATGATATGCCGATTGAGAATAAGATGATCTCACGTTCAATTGAATCAGCCCAGCGTCGAGTTGAAGGTTATAAATTTGATATTCGAAAATATTTCGACAGCATTGTACATAAAATATTGTACAAAATGCTTGAAAATAAATTCAAAGACGATGCATTGCTCGTCATTTTCAAGAAGATTATTTATTCCTATCAAACCACAGCAGAAAAGGGCATACCAA
>CAYPDD010000002.1:14943-27927 GCA_964409395.1 uncultured Candidatus Saccharibacteria bacterium
TCGAAAACATTTAGTCGAATATGATGATGTGATGAATAAGCACAGAGAGGTAATTTACAAAAAAAGACGTCGAATATTGGAGATTGAAAAAGAGGATAAAGAGTTGGCTTCTTTGAAAAATGAGACCCTTGATATTATTGATGAAGAAATCAACAATCTTTCCCAAATTTATTATGGTGATGATGAAAAAATAAAAAGTGAATTAAAAACTATCTTTGGCGAGGTTAAGCTACCTGAAATTGCAAAAATATCAGAATTCGCGCACAACCTTTACAAGGCAAGAGAGCAGAAGTTTGGCCTAGAGGTTATGAGACAGGTCGAAAAATCTGTTTATCTGCGTAATATCGATATGCTTTGGGTGGAACATCTGACGACGATGGATGAACTTAGAACGGGAATAGGCTTGCGCGGTTATGGTCAGCGAGATCCACTGGTTGAGTATAAACAGGAAGCCTATAATTTATTTGAGATGCTCTTGAAGAGCATTGAGGCTAATGTTGCAAAAATGATATTCAAAATAGAAGTAGAAACTGAAAAACAGATTATTCCAGCGCCACCTCAAGCGGTTGAATATACTCAGCCCGACTCTGATCTTCTAGGTGGATTTGAAAATGAAAAAGAAGATTCGGCTGTGGCACAGAAGATGATGGCTGAAACTAAAATTGTTGAAAAGGGTAAAACTGTTTATGACCGGATGCAGGAATCAGCTTCGACAGGGCCAAAATCACAGGTCAAGAACAGCTCAAAGGTTGGCCGAAATGACCCATGCCCATGTGGTAGTGGGAAGAAATATAAAAAGTGTTGTGGAAAATAGAAATTATAGCTACCTTGAAAAAGGTAGCAAAAAAGATATAATAATTTTACTATTTATTTAAAATAAGGTTTCAAGATGATATAAGATGTTTTCAACTAGTTCAAGGAGGTTATTAAAAATCTTTTAAAGTTGGGAGTCTTATGTTTAAAATAAAAAAGTTTGATCTTTTAATTGCAGTCTATATCTTTTGTATCGTCGCTGCTGAGCTGATGGGTGGCAAAACGTTCTATCTATTCAATATCGGATCATATCGGCTAAATGCCAGTGTGGCTATTTTTCTTATGCCTTTGGTTTTTACGATAAATGATATTATCGTAGAGGTTTACGGCAAGGCGAGAGCAAAAGGTGTGATTAGATCTAGTCTTGTTATCATCGTACTTTTAATTTTATTTACAATAATTGCTACGATTCTACCACCGTCCACTAGATTTTTGCCAAATGAAAAAGCGTACGATATGATCTTTGCTATTTCAATCAGATTTTCTTTAGCTAGCCTTACGGCATTTATCATAGCGGAATTTACCGATGTCTTTATTTTCGCAAAAATCAGAGAGAAGCTTGGTAAAAGTAAACTTTGGCTTCGTAATAATTTGTCTAACTTTATTTCTCAATTCTTAGACACAACAATTTTTATTACTTTGGCTTTTTATGCCCTTGATAAATCGTTCGCAAGCAACTACGCTTTTATTGCAAGCTTGGTGCTTCCATATTGGTTGCTGAAATGTGCAATGTCAGTATTTGGTACACCGTTTACGTATTTAGGAGTAAATTGGCTCAAGAAAAAAGATGATAGTAACACCGATTAAAACTAAAATCATATCTGTCCAAGACGAGATAGAAGTTATTTTGGATGAATACGTCGATGATTTGAAAGATGGCTCGATATTGGCCATAACATACAAAATAATCTCAATAATTGAGGGCAACATTCGAAACCACCAAGAATCAAAAGATGAGCTTATCGAAGAAGAGGCTGATTTATATCTGAAAACCCGTTCTGGCTTTGCTCTGACGATAAAGGATAATATTTTAATTCCATCAGCAGGAATCGATGAATCAAATTCAGATGGTAAATATATTCTTTGGCCAAAAGACTCTTTTGCCTCGGCGTGGAAAATAAGAAATTATCTAGCTGACAAATTTAAGATAAAAAATATTGGGGTAATTATTACAGACAGCAAGACGGCGCCATTGCGTTATGGCACGACGGGCGTGGCAATAGGCTATTGCGGATTTCAAGCACTGAAAGACTATAGGGGAAAGGATGATATTTTTGGTCGCAAGATGGAAGTAACGCAGGCCAATTATATTGATGCATTGGCTGGAGCGTCGGTCTTGGTAATGGGTGAGGGTGATGAGATGGCCCCGATGGCGTTGATAGAAGATTTGCCATTTATAAAATTTGATTCTAATAGTCCTACAGAAGAGGAGCGAGAAAATCTAAAAATTTTGATCGATGAAGATATTTATGGGCCGTTGCTTGCCTCTGTTCCTTGGAAAAAGGGCAGGAAAGCATTAATATTAAAACAATAGTGGTTCATTATACAAATTTGATAGGAATACTAAAGGAGGCTAATGCTAAAAGACGAAGAGATATCTACACAAGAGATCAAAGAAGAGACACCGTCAAAAAAGTTAGAGAGAGATTCTAGTGGTATTATTCCAGGGGTAATTTTAATTGTTTTAGGAATCCTATTCCTTTTGCCACGTCTCGGTGTTGATTTTGGTAATCTTTGGCCAACTTTTCTTTTGGCTCCAGGTATTTCTTTTTTGATATTTTATTTTTTCTCTATCAATAAGAAGAAGAATTCAGGCATTTTAATCCCGGCGGTTATTCTTATATTAACCTCCTTTTTTTTCTATGGCCAAACTTTCTCTAGTTAGGCGAATGCCGAAAAATTGTGGCCGATATATCCGCTGATTGTGGGGTTATCTTTCTACGCTAAATATCTTGGTGGGGGCAAAGAGGATCGAGGAATCTTGATGCCGGCGAATATTTTGACTGGTGCAGGCCTGCTCTTCTTGGTCTTAAATTATTATTCTTTTAACCTATGGCCGTTAATTTTAATTATTGTTGGTATGTGTTTCATCTTATCGGCAGTCAGAAAGAACAGGGCAGGGGAATAATAAAACTTTTCGATAAAGCTTTTTTGATGTTATAATGTGGGGGAAATATTAATCGAAAGGTTTCTTGTGTCGGCAAATAATAAAATTATTTTAACTATTCTTGACGGTTGGGGCTTGTCACCAAGTGAGCATGGCAATGCTCCTTTGACGGCTAAAACTCCAATATTAGATTACATCTATGCTTCTTATCCGAAAACCTCTCTTTCGGCCTCAGGGCTAGAGGTTGGTTTAAGTGTTGGTGAACCAGGGAACTCCGAGGTTGGCCATCTTAATATCGGTTCGGGCCGAGTTGTTTGGGAAAATCTTCCCAAAATTGACCAAGCAATTGAGAGTGGTGAATTTTTCAAGAATGAAACACTAAAGAAAATGGTGGAAAAAGTTAAAAAAAATGATAGTGCTCTGCATTTGATCGGTTTAGTTTCTGACGGTGGTGTACATTCACATATTCGACATTTAATATCTTTGTTGAAATACGCAAAACAAAACAATCTTTCAAAAGTATTTATCCACGCAATTCTTGATGGCCGTGATACAGCGCCAAAGGAGGCGATGACATTCCTTAACCAATTAGAGGAAGCGGCCAAAAGTTATGGTGGCAAAATAGTTGATTTAGTCGGACGTTTTTATGCAATGGATCGGGATAATAATTGGGATCGCGAAAAAAAGGCCTTCGATCTATTCGTCGGAGGAAAGGGTGATCAATATAGCAGCGCCAAAGAAGCAGTTGAGAAAAATTATAGCCTTGGTAAAAGCGATGAAAATTTTGAGCCATCAGTTATTGATGGTGGCGCTCTGATTAAAGATGGGGACTCAATAATATTTTTCAATCATAGAAGTGATCGCTCAAGGCAGATGCTCAGTCTTTTTTCTGGCGGTAGATCAGCTAAAGTGCCAGCCAATTTGTCGATAACAACAATGACGGAATATGAAAAGGGGCAAAAAGCGGAGATTATTCTTCTGCCAGAGAATTTGAAAAATACACTTTCTGATGTGATTGCCGATGCTGGTTTGAAGCAATATCATACAGCGGAAACAGAAAAATATGCTCATGTAACCTATTTTTTGAAGGCGGGTAATGAAGAGTTGCTGAAAAAGGAAACTGATAAAGTAGTTGCCTCCAAAAAAGTTTCCTATGATAAGATCCCCGAGATGTCGGCATTTGAGGTGACAACAGCAGGCGAAAAAGCGATAAATGAAGATTACGATTTCATCGTAGTTAACTTTGCCAACGGCGATATGGTTGGTCATACAGGAGTTATGGGGGCGGCCGTCGAAGCTTGCGAAAGCGTTGACAAGTGTTTGGGCGAAATAATGTCTTTAGCCTCTCAAAAAGGGTATAAAGCCTTTATAACCGCTGATCATGGCAATTGTGAAGTGATGGTTGATGAATTAACCCGTCAGCCGAACAAAGAGCATACAACTAATCCAGTTCCTTTTGTTTTTCTAGATTTTGCGAAAAAACCTTTTGCACCTGTGGATACTGATTTCTCAGTCGATGATTATATTCAATACGCATCTGGTACGCCTGTCGGCATTTTGGCGGATATAGCACCTTCAATTATTATTAATTTAGATTTGAAAAGACCAAAAGAGATGACTGGAATGGACTTAAGTATCGCGATGATATAAAATAGGTAAGCAGTAGATAAAAAAGTAGCAGGCTGTAAACTGTAAACAAATTATGAGTGATATAGAACTAAAACAAAAAGAAAAAAATAAAGATTCAATAAAAGATTCAATTCAAAGCCAGGGTGATTCGGTAAAGAGCGATGATACTATTATTGAATTCGATAAGGTTTCTAAAGTTTATCCTGGTAACGTCGGGGCGGTTTTGGATATAAGTTTAAATATTAAGATGGGCGAATTTATCTCTTTGGTTGGGCCATCAGGAGCTGGAAAATCAACTTTAATTAAATTACTGACCTGTGAGGAAATGCCCTCCAGCGGTAGAATTTCGGTGGCCGGTAGAGATATTTCTAAGTTGAAAAAGAGAGAATTACCCTTCTTCAGACGCAAAGTTGGGGTTATCTTCCAGGATTTCAAAATTTTGCCGAAAAAGACTGTTTATGAAAATATTGCTTTTGCTTTGGAGGTTTCTGATTCGACTAATGAAGAAATAGCCGACAAGGTGCCAAAAATAATAGATTTAGTCGGCTTAAAAACTCGTACAAATGCTTTTTCTGAAGAATTATCTGGTGGGGAAAAACAGAGAGTCTCTATCGCTCGGGCGCTAGTTCATAACCCAAAGCTGTTAATCGCTGATGAGCCAACTGGTAATCTCGATCCAGTCTCAACTTGGGAAATTATTGAATTACTTTTCAAGATAAATAAGCAGGGGACAATTGTCTTATTGGCGACCCATGATAAGGAAGTCGTCGATACATTACAGAGAAGAGTAGTGACATTGCGGGGTGGAAAAATAGTTTCAGATCAGGAAAAGGGAAAATACATACTGTAACAAAGTTACAGTAATTTCAAATTATTAATTTTAAATTTTTATTCAATTTTTAATTAACTAATTTATAATCATTAGAAATTATGGCTTGATTAGAAATTAGAAATTAGAAATTAATCATTGAGATATATGTTTCTTACATCAATTTACCGAATTCTAAAAACATCCGTCATATCATTGTGGCGAAATCGCTGGCTCTCTCTAGCGGCGACTTTGATTATGGTGCTGACCCTTTTTACAATTTCCTTTTTTGTTAGTCTATTGGTGGTGATTGACAGGACTAGTACATCGCTTAAAGATAAGGTTGATATTTCGGTTTATTTCAATGAGACTACCTCGAAAGATCAAATTTTTTCGATTCAGAATAACTTGTTATCGAGGTCTGACATTAAAACAGTTGACTATATCTCAAAAGAAAAAGCTTTGGAAAAATGGCGAAAAATGAGCACTGGCGATGATAAAATAAGTGGGGCAATCTCAGAGACCTTCAATCCGCTACCAAGAAGTTTGGAGATCAAGACTGATAGTCCAGAGGATTTAGAGAACGTTAATCAATTTCTAAGCGCGGCTGATTACAAACCTTTAATCCGAGATATTAGCTATCGAAAAAATAAGGATTTAGTCGATCGTCTGGTTAAGATCACACAATTTGTGAAATATACGGGCTGGGTTTTATCCTCAATCTTTGTTTTGATCGCGATTTTGATTATATACAATACGATTAGATTAACAATTTATGCTCGTTCTGACGAGATAGAGATAATGAAGCTGGTTGGTGCCTCTGACTGGCATGTCCAGGGGCCGTTTATTGTTGAGGGAATTAGCTATGGTATTTTGGCTTCCATTATTTCATCGGTAATAATGTTTATGGCCTTTCGTTTACTATTACCGGTGACAGAGCAGTATCTTGGAGTCGGCGGAGTTAATTCTGTTTCGGCTGGCTTAAACTTTGGCATAGTGATTGGTGTTCAACTTTTCGTCGGGCTAATCTTGGGTATCGGTTGTTCTCTTTTCGCTGTACGGAGACACTTGAGATAGATACTTGAATGGCATGATATAATAATTATTGCAAAGATGAAACAATATAAAATACTAAAATTTACAGTTGCCTTGGCGCTTGTTTTGTCTGTCATTGGTATGCCGGCGCAATTTGCGCTAGCGGTGACCCCAACTGCCACTGATATTGCTAATGCTAAGAAACAGTTAAACGCGACAAAACAGCAAGCAGCTGCGAAGCAACAGCAAGCAGCAGAACTGAAAACTCAGGTGGCTATTGTTGATGGTCAGATTAGTCAAGCCGAAAGTGCAATTAAGCAAACTCAGAGTCAGATTACAACTACGAATCAGAGTATTACAACTCTTGAAAAAAGTATTATGGATGAGCAGAGCAATCTCGATCGTGAACAGGAAAAGATGAGCGAAATTTTGGCGTCTTGGTATATGGAGGGAGAGAGCGGCTTGCTAGAGGCGATTGTTGGAGCAGATAGCCTCTCTGAGGTTATGGATAAACAACAGTACTACGAATCCTTGAGACAGCAAATCCAGATTAATACTGAAAGAATAGCTGGGATCAAGGCGGACTTGAATAAACAAAAAGATGATCAGTCAAGTCAGCTGCAGGTTTTAAATGGTTTGAAACAAGATCAGCAAGGCCAGCAGGACGATCTTGTCGATAAAAAATCTTTTAAAAACAGGCTTTTGACTGATACGACGAATACAATTAGTAGCTTAAGTAGCCAAGCAACAGCATTACAGAAGAAAATCTCAGAAATGGAAGCTCAATATGCTGCTTCCTATGCCGGCGGTGGAGTTAGAAAGCAGGGTGGCGACGTCTTGCCACTCAAAGAGTGGTGGTACCAGTCTCAGTTGACCAGTACAGCATATTTTCGTGGTACTAGTGTTAGTGTCAAAAATCAAGGTTGTTTTATTACCTCTATTGCCATGATGGCTACTTACTGGGGTCATTCTGTCACAAACGATGAGATTGCCAATAAGTACGGACGTTTCTCCTCTGATGGTTATCTTCAAGACGCTTATAGCTTAGGTTACAGCCTAGGTATCAATATGGGCCCATTGCAGGTGCTCAATAATTCGACAAAAGCAACGTTTGATAACGAATTAAATAACGGTCGTCCTGTTATCGCCGGTGTTCTTTTGGATGGGTGGAGAAATCATCCAAATTGGGTCGGTGGATATGGATTTGATCATTTTATCGTGATTTACAAAAAAGTGGGTAATACTTATTATATGCATGATCCTGCAAACGGTCAGGGCTATCGTATGAGTGACGTTGTCGGATTTAAGACTGTCAAACCGATGTAGCCCGATTGCGCAGATAGATTTTAAGTTTAATTGTGTTTATGCTAAAATAGATTTATGAGTTTTTATAATATCAAATCCAAAAAATCTCACGTTGGGAGAATTGTTTTTCTCTGTCTTGCACTTATCGCTTTCTACGCGGTTTTTTCTTATGGATATACACTTGGTCAAAAAGGTAAATCGGTTGGTTTAGGTGTTGGGTCAAAAGAAGTCAAAAATACGGAAGTCGGGAAACTAGACAGTCTCGATTTTTCCTTGTATTGGGAAGCCTGGAACAAATTGAAACAAAAATCTGTTATTGCTCCTGATAGTCAGAAAATGATTTATAGTTCTATCTCAGGTTTGCTTTCGTCTGTTGATGACCCTTACACAGTTTTCTTTACCCCTGAGGACAATAAGCGATTCCGTGAAGATATTCAGGGAGAATTTGATGGTATCGGTATAGAATTAGTCTCAAAAGATAAATTGCCAACAGTTGTCGCGCCTCTTTCTGACTCGCCGGCTGAAAAGGCTGGCGTAAAGTCTGGAGATATTATTATTGAGGTTGACGGAACCAAAACAGAAAACATTAATTTCAATGAGGTAGTTAACAAAATCCGTGGCAAAAAGGGAACAAAGGTTAATATAAAGGTAGTTCGTCAGGGAAAAGATGAGCCATTGTCCTTTGATGTCGTAAGAGATACGATTATTGTCAAAAGTGTTCGGTGGGAAACAAAGAATATTGATGGTAAAAAATACTCAGTAGTCAAAGTTAGCCAGTTTGGCGATGATACAGATAATCTTTTTGAGCAATATACAAATGAAGTAATAAACGAAAAGCCAGATGGTATAATTGTCGATTTGAGAAATAATCCTGGTGGCTATTTGGAATCAGCAGTTAACTTATCTAGCTATTTTCTCGATGGGGGCGTGGTTGTTTCGGAGAAAGATAGAGCAGGAGAGCAAAAAGAGTACAAGGTGACCAAAAAGGCTCGACTAAAAAATTTCAAAACTGTTGTGCTTGTAAACAACGGTTCCGCTTCTGCTTCGGAGATATTCTCAGGTGCACTTCAGGATCGAAAAGCGGCTAAAATTATTGGGGAAAAGACTTTTGGTAAGGGAAGTGTGCAGGAATTAATTGAACTATCAGATGGTTCGGCGGTCAAAATTACTATTGCTAAATGGCTGACACCAAGCGGAAGAGCGATCAACGGTGAAGGCATTACACCTGATATCATTTTAAAGGCAAGCGAAGATATTAAGGATGACAACCAGCTGAATAGAGCAATTGAGTTTATGAAAAGTGATAAATAAGGATTGAGAAAGATTAATAGTTTCTCTATAATATAAATATAGAAAAATAGGAGGGGACAGTGGTTTCTAATCAGCCAAATGATTCTACTGCGACTGGACAGAGCCAGATGGCAGGATCTTCGGGGAGTGATGACAATCTATTGAAAAAGAAGCAATCTTCAAGCCCATGGGATGAAGAATTGCCTGAAGAGCCGTCTAAAGACCAGAAAATTGGTGGTTTTTCGTCATCTTTGTCCTCAGTAAAAGAAGCTCCAAAAGAGGAGCCAAGCTTTGTCGTGCCTGAAAATATCGAGAATCAAACTCCTCTAAATATTGTTGATGGCAATGATATTGTAAAAAATAATACTAATTTAAGCGGAGGTGATTCCTCATCTGATGTTCTGGAAAATAGCGTTAGAAACGGTTCAATGGATTTGGATATTGCGGATGAAGCTATGCCGTTGCCAAAAGCAGATGTTCCTCCTGTGGCTCCACCTTTGTCGAATGTTAATGCTGAGACAATGAAAGCGGGTGTTTCATCATTAATTTCTAATAAACCTAATAATGTTGTTTCTGCACCAGTTATGCCGGTCGCCCCTGTAGCCCCTGTTGTCACTCCTCCTGTGACTCCGCCCGTTTCGCCGACTCCTGTTACAACGCCTGTTGCTAACGAGGCTGATGATTTGGATATATTTGACAATAAATTTTCTAGCCAAAAAGCAATTTCTGGCGATATCATGCAGAAAACAGCTGAACAACCTCAGGCGGTACAACCCCAGACATTACAGCCGGAACCAGCTATGGTGCCAATTGCACAGCCATCGCCAACGGTTAATGTTAGTCCTTTGCCTCAGCAGACTCAGCCTATTGCAGTACCACTAGCATCTCCTGTGGCTCCATCGGCTAATTCTGATATTGTTCCTATGCCAAAAACAGAGAAGAAGAATGCTTTTGCTTCTATGTTTAAACGTAAACCAAAAGCGGAAGTTAGCCAGCCGGCGCCACTACAGTCATCACAGACAATAGCGTCACCAGTTGCTCCTTCTATGGCTGAACAGATGCTAGGGCAACCACCTGCAAAAAAACGTTTGCCGCTTCCTTTAATAATCGTTGGCGGAGTTTTATCATTGATCGTTCTATTAATTTTTATTACTGAAAACGGCATGGTTTCGATTGGTTTTGAAAAAGTTTATAATCCCTTGGGTCTTGAAATAATCTGGGGAGGACTACCAAAGGATGCCGAAAAGGCACTAGGAAAAACAATCGCTGTGATGAAAAGCAAACCAAGTTTTACAGTTACAGGGGATATAAGGGTCACGATAGACAAAACAATTGAGTCTCCAATATCTACCCCATTGGTTTCTTTCGCTGAGAAAAATAAAGTGGCTGTTTATGTAAAACCACAAAAAGCTATTTTGGCGGTGACATCTGATGATGGAGAGTGGGTTGTAGTGGACCCCAACACTGATATGCCAGTAACATCGACTGATACAACTAGCCAAAGTAGTCCGAGCTCAAATGATTTGACCGGTAATGCTGGGGAAACCGCAACTACATCTCAGGATGGTACAACTCAAGATAGTACAACTACTTCCGATAGTACCTCTACTTCGGCAGATGCAACCGGCACCGATCAGCAACTCGACGGTTCCTACGAAAATGCTCAGAGTAATACCAAAGAGGTTTCCGCTACAATTGAAGGAGCAGTCGGTAAAAATGGTAGTGATTTAATACTATCAGTTGATAAGGCTGGTACTTCACAGGTATCTTTAAAAAATAATTTGGGCAAACTTTGGGTCCAGAGCGACAAGATTAAGTTTAGTGATAGCGCTGAGGACGGTAAGTGGCTCGAATATAATCTTTCTGGTTTGGACCAAAAGAATCTAGCTGAGGAATTGTGGGCGGGCGACTGGAGCAATTCTTCTCTTAGCGGAACTAAAGTAGGAAATGAAAAAATAGGTAAAAATAGGTGTTTTAAATATTCACTCGAAGATATCGAGATAGGTAGTGCTTTTTCGGCTATTGGCTTGCCGTCTGAGATTGTTCAGTCTGCTTCTGGTAATGTCTGGATTGGGATTAAGGACAAACTTATCCATAAATTAGAGCTGGAGATTACACCAGCTACTTCTAGCTCGATAACGGCTATGACTTTAACTCTTAAATTTGATGATTTTGGTCAGGAAGCAGATTTTACTGCACCAGATTCGCTTGATGTTATTACTGACCCAACTGCTTCCACTTCGACTCAGGAGACAACAACCGATACTACTAGCGAAACTGCAGATCAGGAGACAGCGACAACTACGGCCGAGACAGTTGCAGCCGCAAAAGCAGCAGCTGATGCGTTGATTGTCGCAAATGACCAACAAAGAAAGGCAGATCTTTCGACTATCAAGAATGCGTTAGAGTCCTATAAATCTAAATATGGCAATTATCCGAAATCGACCTCTTCGATGAATCTCGGTGTTGAATCTAATATAGTCTCAACTGCTTTGATTCCAAATTATATTGCAACAATGCCAAAAGATCCGAAAAGCCTCGACGGATGGTTTTATGGCTACAAGAGTCTTGATGGCAAATCATACTATCTAAGTACTAGACTGGAGAGTCTAGTTGACCCAAGTTTGAAGATTGTCGACAATATTAGTCTTTACTTCCTGTATAATAATTAGTATGATCGATTAAGCTCAAAAGTTCCTAAATTGGTAAAAATAATAATCGGAATGGAGAAACTATGATAATCTGGATAGTTGTTGCAGTCGTTGCGATCCTAGCGATAGTCGTTATCTCAATTTATAACAATCTAGTTAAGCTAAATGTTCGAACGGATGAAGCTTGGAGTGATATTGATATACAGCTAAAGCGTCGTTATGATCTGATCCCAAATCTTATCGAGACAGTTAAAGGCTATGCTAAACATGAAAAAGAAGCTTTTGAAAATGTGACAAGAGCTAGAGCTGAAGCGCTTGGGGCCGAAAGTGTTGGTGATAAAGCCAAAGCAGAAAACCAGATTGAGGGTGCACTAAAATCAATCTTTGCCGTAGCAGAGGCTTATCCTGACTTAAAAGCAAATCAAAACTTTGCTCAATTGCAGGCTGATTTGACTGATACCGAGGATAAGATTCAAGCTTCAAGAAGATTTTATAACTCAAATGTCCGCGAAATGAATATCGCTGTACAGACCTTCCCAACCAACATCTTCGCCAATATGTTCAATTTTAGGAAGCGTGATTTGTTTGAGCTTGATGAGGTTGAGGAAAAAGAGCCAGTTAAAGTTGATTTCAGTAAATAATATAATAGGGATACAAAATGGGTAAAATAGCTTTTAACGTACCGAAGATCAGCTTGAAAAAGTTTGATTGGTCTAAATTAAATTTAAGAAAATTAAATTGGGTAACGGTTGCTGCGTTATTGGCATATTTTAATATCTTATTGCTTATTCCACTTTTCTGTTGCAAGAAGAGCAAATTTATCCAATTCCATGTTCGACAGGGAATTGCTCTTTTAGTTGTGACAGTTCTCTTTTTCTTCTCATTTTTTGTCACTTTCTTGCCGATAATCTTGGGACTATTTATCGTGGTTTGTTTTATAATCGGCATCATCAATGTTATCACTGGTCATGAAAGATATCTGCCTCTTATCGGCAAACTAGCGAAATAGCTAATATCTCTATATGAAAAACCTTTGGGTACAAGCTGACTCTAACAAAAGAAGGAGCGCCTTCTTGGTCTTTTTCTTTGTGATTATTGTGATAGCTCTAGGGTGGCTCTTTTCCTATGTTTATAATTCACCATTGATATTAGTTATTGCAGTTGTAGTCGCTCTGACCCAATCATTGATCGGTTATTATTCAGGCGACAAAATTATATTAGCAACTTCTGGCGCTCGAGAAATTATAAAAAAGGACAATCCTGAACTTTGGAATATTGTCGAAAATATTTCCATTACTTCTGGTTTGCCGATGCCAAAGGTCTATATTATTCCAGAGGTAGCGCCA
>CAYPDD010000003.1:0-2882 GCA_964409395.1 uncultured Candidatus Saccharibacteria bacterium
AAAAGGGAGAGAAGCATGTATTATATATATGTTTTGAGAAGTCTAAAAAACGGTCGCAATTATACCGGCTCAACTGATAACCTGGAACGCCGCCTGAATGAGCACAACTCAGGCCAAAGTAAATATACAAGATTGACAAAACCGTTTAAGTTATTGCACTTTGAACAATTTGAGACTCGAGCCGAAGCTTGTAGAAGGGAAAGGTATTTAAAAACAGGCAAAGGACGCTCCGAGTTAAAAGAAATTCTTGAAAAAAATCAACTGGCCTTGGGGTCGTAGTTCAGTTGGTTAGAACGCCACACTGTCACTGTGGAGGTCACCGGTTCGAGCCCGGCCGATCCCGCCATTGAAAAAGCCCGCTTGTGCATACTGTGCATAGGCGGGCTTTTTTTATTATAACTATTTTTTGGTTATCACTCCGAAATTTGTTTTCTATAAGTTTCTTTGGCATTTTTTGTTTCAGCACTAAGTTTAGTATCGGCTGATTTTAATCTCTCCCTGTACTCTTTGCGGGCTTCAATGCGATCGCCCTTATTTTTAGCTGCCTGCAAAGAAGCTGACAGTTCCTTATTGGCCGAGGACCTTGCCTTACGATAATCTGACTTTGCCTTTTTCACTTTTGTTTTGTAATCTTTCTCATATTCCTTCTTTGTCCGACCCTCAACTTGAGAAGAGGTCAAAGTAACGGCGTCGTTTGAAGCCTCCAATTTTATTGGAACACCATAGCTCAAAACAACCAGCAACAGTAAGGAAAATATAAATGCTTGCACCTTGATTGTTTTCTTTTGCCTTTTCTTCATTTTTCTCCTTTTGTTAATAATCTTTCAATTTATTATACGAACAAAGGAAGAAAAAAGTTTCAATTTTTAAATTTAGATATTTTGAGATATTTACCAGTAGTCAAAAATCTCTTAGTGATGATAAAGACAAAAGGAACCAAGATGACGAGGAGACAAAGTAGTATATTTTTAAAATCGATAATTGAATCAAGAAAAAATCCGGCATAGTCCTTGGAGAGTTCAAACCCGAGGAACAATCGCAAAAGTCTGGGGATATAATCTCTGTCCATTGCCAAAATAACCGCGTCGAGAGCAAGAAAAGTTAAAACGACAAGTATTAAAATGTACAAAAATAACAGTTGCCTTTTTAGCACCATTAGCATAATTGCTGAATGTAATTTGTTATTTTCTATTATCATCGTTTCTTTCGAAATATATTACTAAAGATTTTTTGGCACGTGAAATATAAGTTTTGACTGTATTTAAGGGAATCTGCATTATTTTACCAATTTCACGATAATCAAATCCCTTCCAATAAAATAATCTCAATACTCTTTCATACTCTGGTTTAATTTTCGACAAAGCCAGCGCCACATCTATCTTGTTGTGAATTTCTTTCTCTGTTTTTTTATACGTTTGAAAACCAACTATTGTTTCAGGCTTTGCTTCCAAATCCTCAATATTTTTAATATGTCCACGCTTTCTTTTTTTTCGGAGCATATCGTAGATTGAATTTTTAACAATAGTAAAAAGCCAAGTCGAAAAAGCATATTGAAAATTATATTTTTTAATATTTTTGAAAACTTTCCAAAAAATTTCCTGAGTTAGGTCTTCGGCGTCTTCCCTTGAATTAGTATATTTCAGGGAGAAATTAAAAACCCTCTTCTCATAAATGAGAACTAACTTTTCAAAAGCGACAAAGTCATCCTTCTGAGATTTTCGGATCAACTCGTCATCAATTCTTTTTGCTTCGATTTTTTCCATGTTTTAAGATTATATATTATTTTAGATGCTTCCAGCCATAGCAAGATATCGGTGGATATTACTGTTATTTTAGGTATAATATAAAAGATATTTATTTTTAAAAAGGAGGCCTATGAATAAATCATTTTCGACAACAAAGAATAAGCGTATTTTGCTCATAATAGTTTCGGTGCTTAGTATCGCGGTGATTGGTGGTGCCGGTTTTTATAGCTATAAGAAATTAGTCGATGATAAAAAGAAAAAAGCAGAAAATCAAACAAGCCAAAATACGACTAGGGATTTTTTGAAGAATGCTCCCCCCGCTGTCAAAAGTGACTACGAAATAAAAACTATTGAAAATGACCTTAAAATGATTGATGCGGATATAGCAACGGCCGATGACGATTTGAAAAATTTTGATGCTGGCCTCAATGATGAACCAACTGACCTAAATTAAACAAAGGAACTTATATGAAAACAAATATTAATTTTGTAAAAAAAACATTAGCCCATCTGCTGTTAGCCGTCTTTTTGCTTCTGCCAGTCTATACTTCTGCTGCGCCCAAAGATACTGCCACAGCCGAAAAACAAAAGATTACCAATCTACAGGAAAGAGCAAATCGCGAGATTGATCGACGAGTTTCTTCTCTCGGTAAATTGAATTCAAAAATAAATAATATCACCAAAATATCAGATGAGCAAAAGAAATCTCTGACTGACGAGATCCTCAAGAATCAAAGAGACCTAATGATGTTGAAAAATAGAATAGCCAAAGATGCAGAACTAGCAACATTGAAAAATGATGTTAAATCGATCGTTGACTCATACAAAATTTATGGGGTCCTTATACCAAAGATTAATCTGATGGCTTCAATCAACAGAACTGATACGGCACGAATGAAATTGTCCCAATTGGTAATAAAATTAGAAAATCAGATCAAAGCACTAAAAGATAATGGGAAAGACGTTAGTACGATGGAATCGAGCCTAGCGGAGATGAAAACTAGTCTCGGAGATGCAGAGACAAAGATATCTGGTTTGCAGGAAAAAATTATGGCTGTTACTCCAGCTGATTATCCTGGAAATAAGGGCGTACTAACGGAGGGCAAAAATAATTTAGCTTTAGCAAAGAAAGATATC
>CAYPDD010000003.1:2892-24470 GCA_964409395.1 uncultured Candidatus Saccharibacteria bacterium
ATCGCTGATGCCAGAAGTGACGCCGGAAAGATAATAGAGGCAATGAAAGCAGCTATAAAGTAAATAGCGATAATGTTAAGAATAGAGTCTCTCAGATAAAACACTAAAGATGTCTAATAAAATATAAGATGCAAAAACTTGCGTCTTATATTTTATATAGCGTCTAGATAATAATCCTATGTCTTTTTTAGGATAATTGTTTTATCAACAGCTGATAGAGCGCTGGTGATTTTCAGCTCTTCTGGCTTCTCCATTGTATAACCATCCTTAACTACATTTAAATTATATTGACCATTGTTGACTAGGATAGAGAATCTTCCGGTACTATTTGAGGCCGTTGTTTTGATTAGTTGACCACTCTTGCTATCGATAACTCGGATAAGAGCTAAGTCGATTGTCTTTTTGTCTTCAGCAATTACAGTCCCCCATGGCGAACGAGCAAAAAGATTTTTTAGATTGAAAGCCCAAAGCGCTAGATAAAAGAGCACTAGCACTATTTTGATGACCTGGCTCCCGTTTACTATGGTAGGAATGATAGAATAGGTGCCAAAAAGTAGAAAACCGAAGGAGACATACCCTGAGATTTTGCCGATAGATTGAACAGCCAAAACTATCTTGGCTGATTTCTTCATCTCTGCATTTTCCATTGCCAACGCGATATCTTTAATTAAAAGGCCAGCCTTATAATCTTTGACTTCGATTAGAGTATTTGGATGATAAAAATCAAGGAATGAATTTGACTCGACAACCTGATATTTATCTTTTAAAACCTCGAGTTTATATTTAGCCGGCTCTACTACAAAGCCATAGCGCCCGTCCTTGTCGGTATAGACAGATGAGACAACTTTGATAGTCTCGTAAGGCAATTTTGGATCTTCACGATATATTTTAACCAAAGTCACCTTGGCACCACTGACTGGAAGACCTGTTGTCGAATCGATAACTCTTCCCCATTTTTTCTTACCTCTTTTGGTAACCAGACTAGCAACCGATTGCCATAACGAACGTATGAATTCGAGCGCTGACATACTGGACGCAGTGCTGGCAATTGGACCAGCAACGGCAACAGCGGCAGCAGCGACGCCAGTCATAACTGCAGTCACAGCTGCAGCCATTTTTTGAGAAACGCCTATCTTATCGAAAAACCTGCTAACAGAATCAGCAAGACTCTTTATTGTCTCAGCAACAAAGGTAGTAACTGTTGTCACTGCTCCGACAACGTTGTCTACGACATCACTTATAGTTTCGGAAACCACATTACTATTGAACCAATTCTCGCTGCCACCACCATCGATATAATGCTTTGGCAAGATCCTAGCACTTGCAAGATTTATAGAGTTGCTAACATTCACATAATCGACGACCCAATTTGCGGGATTTATTTTCCAGATTCCAGTATCGCCATTTTTGAGTGCAAGTGTAATGAATTTTCCAGCAGCCCCGACAGCAGTCCATGTGCCAAGAATGTTTTGGGTGGTATCGCCTGCAAACTGTATCGTCCTGGCTCCAGTATTCTCAAAGGTAAGATTATTAAAAGTGTTGTTACCGATAAAAGTCTGAGTAGAATTGGCGGCTCCACTTAGAATGATAGTAGATTCCGCAGGAGTCACAACAAGATTGGAAAAATCAATATCTCCACCTATTCGAACCGTGCTTTTATTGAAATTAATTGACGAGTCAAGACTCGGACTATTAATATTTCTCCTTACAGAGCCACCAATCACATGATTGCCTGTCCCAAAATCTATCGCGCCAGAATAAGTCATATTTTCCGGAGAGCTTGTACTTCCAAGACTGATCGAATTAGTTCGGATATTCTTGGTCGATGTATTTAGCGTTCCAACCTTGCCCTCAGTATTTGAATATATCACTATTGTTTCTGCAACAAGATCAGAGGTCAGTGTATACGTGACATTATTTGTGTATGCCCTATAATATACTCTTTTCATATTATGGCCACTTACCTCGATATTGTTTCTTGACATGTACAAAAAGGTATTGTTCGTTAAGGTGGCGCCAGTATCAATAAATGGATCGCCATCAGATTTGTACAGATACGCCCAGCCATTAACCAGCGTACCACCACTATAGGTATACAAAATGTTATGTACGCGAATCAGATCGGAAGTAATTGTAGTCGTTTTTCCTGGATGCGAGAGTCTTAAATTGTAGAAATAGTTACTAGAAGAAGTTGCAAGAGTGCCCGTGCCAACAAGATCCACTGTTGAAGTACTCTCTGTAATAATAACGTATCTCGTATCAAAGTTACCACCAACAGTTAGTGTACCCGATCCAAGATAGAGCCTATTACCAAAATTTAAAGCATTTCCTACAGATAAATTACCGCTGACATTTATAGCACCAGTAGTAATCTTGAGACCACCAGCTATTTGATAGTACGCCGGGAACCGAGCGCTGCCGAAAGCTGAGCCAATAATCAAATTATTACAGGTCAAAGTATAAGGACCCATATCAACATAGCCTGTATTCGCAGTGTTGTTATCATTATTTATGTTCAGATTGTTATTTCCAAAGTTAAAATCTCCTGTCGCCGTGTATTTGGACGAAGGACCTTTTTGTATCTGAATTGGTGCAAAATTATTCGGGAAAGTAATGGCTTTCTGTGAAATGTTTCCCAGCGGATACAAGGTAAAAGTTCCGAGTTTGGAGGCAATAACAGGATTGTTTATTGTCAAGGCATTGTTTTTGGGCATATAACTGATTATCGGGAGATTATTGCCATTAATAGTGCCCGGACCCATCGTCAAAGCACCAACAGAGCCTTCATTTAGTCCAACTTTTACGCCACCTATCATATTGGTGACTATCCCCTCCCCTGCAATTGTCAGACTGCCAAAAGCATTGCGCATATCATAGTTACTGATATTACCACTAGCAGATTGGGTCCAAAGACCCGTCGAAGCCAATAGCCCAATCTTATAGGTAATATAAATGCTGCCAGCAACTGTAACAGATTTACCCGCATCAACAAGTGTCCCAGAATTCACTGCGAGGGATGTCGCGCTCAGATTGTCCTGAAGCGTCCAGCCAGCAGTAATAATTCCTTTTCGAAGAAGACCGATGTTGTTGTTGGAGGTTATTGCAACTCCCGTTAAGTCTGCATCGACTCCGTTAAATGTAAGATTTCCAAGCTGTTGTCCATTTGTGGTGATAGTTTTCCCTGTTGCAGTTGGGTTGAAATTGATAGTGCTCGTGCCTTTATCAAAAACAGCGGTTGGATTTGCAACCATCGACAATGACCCAGCGATATTGATTGTTTTGGTACCAGCCAAAAACGTTCCGGAATTTAGAGTAAAGCTTCCGTCATTATTCAAATTATTGCTCGCCGAAACAGTTCCTGTATAACCAGTATTAATGGCAAGTGATTTGATATGACTAGTAAAGCCTGCATCAATTGTAGATTTTTTTGTCGAAGTACCATTGAAAACAACGTCACAAACAGCTGTCGGAGCTATATCATTTGTCCAGTTAGCAACTGAACTCCAGTTTTCATCAGTGGCTCCGCCGTCCCAAGTACAGACATCATTCGGTGTAAAGGTAACGGCAATTGTATGATTAGTTATGATATTAGAGAATGTATAGGCGTTGGCCAAAGTTCCTGATAAACTCGCCCCGTCTATTTTGATATCAGAGATATAATAACCATCAGCTGGATATATTGTAAAAGTTTGATTTTGACCGTCGACAACAGATTTTGCGCCACTAGGCGAAATAGTACCATTTCCACTGACAACAGAAGCCGTGATTGTATGGCTAAGCAATACATCGGAAAACCAATTCGTATTATTGGCAGTCAATGAGGCAGGATCATAATTTGTTGGACTTATCTTGGTCGAGGCATGATTTGTAGAATTCGAAACATTTACATAATTTACGCTCCAAGCACTTGGATTAATATTCCAGATTCCGCTATCCCCTGTTTTTAGAGCTAAGGTTAGCAATTGGCCTGCAGAGCCAGTCGCCGTCCAAGTTCCCAAAACTGCCTGTGATGAATCTCCAGAAAATTGTATAGTTCGAGCGACAGAAGCCGTCACAGCAAGATTAGAAAAGGTAGTCGAGCCGGAAATCACCTGCGTCGAACCGCCACTGCCTACCAAGCTCACTGTGCCAGAGTTGCGAGCGTACACACCACCAGTTCGCTGGAAATCTCCTGTCAATGTCAACGTTGTCGAAGGAGCATTGAAATATCCCCCCGTTTGAATAAATTTACTGGTCGAGATTGTGTTTACGCCAGAAGAAACTATGCCCGAAGCAACCGTCAGCTCGTCACTCACATTCAGACTTAAAGAAAGAGCGTATGAGCCACTACTACTATTTGTACCGCCTAAAACAAATTTCTGAAGTGCAAAACCGGTCATATCACCAAACGAATAAGGAGAAGTTCCTGCTGGATAATCATTTTTTGCTCCCGAGGAAGGATTCATTTTCGAGACTGTATTGGAGGCAGTATTAGCGATCCAAATAAAACCATTGCTATCAACAGAAACACCTGCTGGATTCGAGCCTGTAACATAATCAGTTTTTGCTCCAGTAGTTGGGTTTATTTTCGATACAGTACTTGCGCCAGTATTTGTAACCCAGACAAAGCCATTTGCATCAATAGCAACACCAGCTGGACTCATGGCTGTCGCATAATCAATAACTTTAACTCCTGTTAATGCGTTTATTTTTGAGACCGTATTGCTTTGTGTGTTTGCGACCCAAACGAAACCACTATTATCAACAGCAATACCCGTAGGCCAGGTACCAACAGTATAGTCACCGACCTTAGCGCCCGTTGAAGCATTGATCTTCGATACCGATCCGAGACCTGCATAGTTGGAAATCCAGACAAAACCATTATTATCAACCGCTACTCCGGTAGCACCTGCACCAGTAGCATAGCTTGTCTTTGCACCTGTTGAAGGATTCATTTTAGAGACCGTACCGTTACCATAATTTGCCACCCAAACAAACCCACTAGCATCTATTGCTACGCCTTTTGGAAGAGATCCTGTCGGATAATCAACGATCTTGGCCCCGGTAGAAGCATCTATTTTAGAAATAGTATCGTTGCCTGTATTTGTCACCCAAACGAAACCACTATTGTCGACCGCTGAGCCATAAGAGTAGCTAGCAGTCGGATAGTCATCCGTTTTCGAGCCATTTGCTGAGTCTATTTTGGAAACATTATTTGTATTATAATTTGCCACCCAAACATTTGGGGTGGAAATAGCAGCAACTCCAGCAAAAGTTACGCGATAAAAATTATTGCTGTTGCTGGCAACTGTCGATGCTGTTGCACCATTGAAATTTACTGTTGAAGTATCTGCTGTAAATGTACCACCGGTATTTGTCCAAGATCCACCGATATTGAGTGTATAATTATTGGCCTTAAGTGTGCCAGCGGCCAAAATGATACTACCGTCATCGTCTAAATCTTTAGCTAATGTGACCGTATTAGTATAGCCAGAATTGATGGAGAGCGATTTAACATGATTTGTGAAACTAGAATCAAGTGTCGAGGCCTTAGTCGAGGTTTCGTTGAAGATAACATCACAGGTAGAGATCGGCACCGCATTACCTGTCCAGTTGAGTGTTGTTGACCAATTATTATCGGCACCGAGCCCTGTCCAAACGCAGTAGTTGTCCGCCACTGTAGTGATGGCAATAGTATGATTGGCTCCAATATTAGTAAAAGAAAAAGGAGAAGTCAGCGCCGACTGAGGTGTTCCATCAATTATTAAAGTTGAAATATGATAACCAGCATTAGCCGAAAAAGTATACTCTTGACTGCTACCATAATCTTTTGTCGTGGTGCCAATAGGACTGATCGCACCGTTAACATCGGTGGAAGCCGTAACAGTATAAGTATTAATGGCAAAAGAAGCTGAAACAGTGACATTTGCAGTCACATTTAGATCAGTTCTGGTAGCAGTAGGATATGCGTCTGACCAAGAAACCCAATGATAATTGGCGGCAGGAGTAGCAACTACCTCCGTACCGTTGGTATTGTAATCAACAGTTTGAGGGTTAGCGCCAACTATCGAGCCATTGGCCACGGCAGAATAATTTAAAGTGAAAGTGTCGATAGCAAAAGTAGCTGAAACGGTAATGTCGCCCGTCACATTCAGATCAGTTCTGGCAGCAGTTGGATATGCATCAGACCAAGAAACCCAGTGGTAATTGGCAACTGGAGTTGCGGTCACTTGTGAGCCATCAGCACCATGATTTACTGTCTGAGGAGTTGTGCCTGTGATTGAACCGTTGGCACCAGCCGAATATGTCAGAGTGTAAGTATTGATTGCGAAAGAGGCCGTGACAGATTTATTTGCAGTGATGTTTGTATCAGTTCTTGCAGCAGTTGGATATGCGTCAGACCAAGAAACCCAGTGATAATTGGCAGCAGGAGTGGCAGTGACCTGCGAACCATCAGCGCCATGATTTACGGTCTGAGGAGTCGTGCCGACGATTGAGCCATTTGCGCCAGCAGAATAGGTCAAAGTATAAGTGTTAATCGCAAAACTAGCAGAAACGGTAATATCTCCAGTCACATTTGTATCAGTTCTAGCTGCAGTCGGATATCCGTCAGACCAGCTAACCCAGTGATAATTTGCAGCAGGAGTAGCCGTGACCTGTGAGCCATCAGCGCCATGATTAACAGTTTGTGGAGAAGTACCTACAATAGAACCGTTAGCCCCAGCAGAATAGGTCAAGGTATGATTACTAGCCAACGTAAGAAACCCAGTCCAAGCGCCGACACCGGTGCCTGCAGAATTCGTCGCAGCGGCCTGATAGCAATAATGAGTACCCGGAGTCAAGCTACCGATACTTTTACTAAAAACACCCGTACCATAACCCTCTGATGTATATGCACCGCTCGATAGACCAGTACAATCATAACCAATTGAATCGTCAGCCACCACGAAAAAGCCACGGTCAGTAACTGTGTCCCCGCCGTCACTAGTCACGTTGCCGTTTGCGGTAAACGAAGTTGCAGCCACATCTGTTGCCGCAGAGGTTGTCACAGTCGGCGCCACCGCACCACCCAAAACAAAATTCTGCAAGGCAAATCCGGTCATATCACCAATAGAATAACCTGTGGCATATGTATAATAGTTTCCAACATTTGAACCGTTACTTCCATTCAACTTAGTTACATAACCAGTGCTATTAGACTCTATCCACACAAAACCATTACTATCCACAGCAATACCATAAGGTACAGATCCAGTGGCATAGTCACCTACCTTTGCGCCAGTTGTGCCATTGAACTTAGACACATTGTCGCTGGAAGTATTAGTAACCCAAACGAATCCATTAGCATCTACAGCTACACCATAAGGATAATCATTTGTGGTATAATCGCCAACATTCGCACCAGTAGCGGTATTGAATTTTGAGACTGTATTGCTACCCATGCTAGCGACCCAAACAAATCCATTAGCATCTACAGCTACACCATAAGGTGTATAGCCCGTGGCATAGTCACCAATTTTTGCACCAGATGTTACATCTAATTTCGATAACGTGCCCGCATTAGAATTAGTAACCCATATAAAGCCATCAGGATCAGCTGCTATTCCGTGGGGACCAGTTCCAGTCGCATAGTCACCAACTTTGGCGCCAGTATTGCCGTTAAACTTCGATACATTCCCACTGTTTTGATTTGCAACCCAAACGAATCCATTAGCATCTACTGCCACCCCTACTGGCACACTTCCAGTTGCGTAATCCCCTACCTTGGCGCCGGTAGTTGCATTGATTTTCGATACAGTATTTACCTCTGAATTAGTAATCCACACAAATCCATTAGCGTCTACCGCAACACCATTTGCTCCGGTATTAGTTTCGTAATCACCAAATTTTGCGCCATTTGTGATGTTAAATTTAGAAACATTTCCATTATTATAATTAGCAACCCAAACATTTGGAGTGGTGCTAGCTGACGAGTAGGTAACGGCCAGTTTTGGGTCTTGAGATGTTCCCGCTTGGTCTGAAAAATATACATTCAAGTCACCGCCATGAGGCTGCCCTGGAACTGTAGAAGGTGCGTTATTCATCATATCGTAAGTCACGGTTCTCATCGCCAAGTAGCCTACCCCGCCAGTATCTACTTTACTTTGGACATAGCCCAAGCCAGTCGTATTTAAACTAAAATTGTTATAGCCAGAAGAGCTAAAATCAGCATATGCTATTGTGCTTGCCAAAGGAGAGCTACCAACGCTTGCGTAATCACTCGCCGATAGTGCTGTATTAGAGGCGAAACCAGAACTGTAGAAAAGTCCCAGATCTGGATCAGCACTATTTGTCGTAGCCTTTGATTCACCATAAACCGAAAAAGTTGCGCCAGTAACAGATTCGCCAACTAAAGGGCTTAGATCAAATGAGAAAAAACTTCGAGCAACAGCGTAAGTACTGTTATCATAATTCATAACATGCGCGCCGTAAAAACTCACTGCCGTATCATCTGTAATATCGGCAGTCGCTGCATCCCTAGCTTCCGACCATGTCGCACCATATTTCTCCAGTGCTCCATCAACTGTTGTAGTTTCCGGATCAGCATTTGGATAAAAAATTACATCTGTATCAATCTTAATATCGGTCTTTGGCGCAGTTTCTTGCCAGACGAAGGAGGAGCTCATAATACCATCAATCTTTTTGGCTTCGATCTTGATCTGTTTGTCTTTGGCATCGACGCCATTTATCACTTCGAAAGCTTCAGGATTGTCTCTGAATTTGAGGTCATCTACTTTAGTATCCTTGGTGCCATTTGTTTTTTGAATATCCCAAGTGAAGTTCTTCGGCGCATCATTACCTTTGATGGTTTTCCAAAGTCTGACACCGTACTCAGAGATGTCAAATTCAAATTTAAGATTGCTGTCATCTACGGCCGGCTCATTTGCTAGAACTGAAGGGGCAATCCATTTAGATAGCGCATTTCTCGTGTCTTTTTGTTGTTTTTCGGCAGGAGTGTTGATATCAGCCCAAGCAACCTTGCTGCCGATCCCCTTGGACTTTGAAAGAACTGGATTGCCATCGACACCTTTTAGAGAAACTGTATACTTGTCCCCTGTTTTTCTTGACTCTATCTCATAGCCAATCTTGTCTTTGAAGACTTTGACAGTGGAGGGCATCTGGTCATAGAGAACGTAGCTTGGAGTATCGATGGAGTGCTCAGGATTGATGTCTAGCCACTGTGAGTCTGCTTTGGCGTAGTCTTCTTTGTAGTGAATAATGCCGGTGTAGGCTTCGAGTGTTCTAGTGTTATTCTTGTTGTCGATAGTCTTAGTGGTTTCTGTTCTAGAAGAAATTAGTTCATTTGTATTAGCTATTTGCTGAGTATCACCCTTTGAATCAGAGGTGAGAGTCTTACCATCTTTGGCAATAACGAAAGCGCAATCATTACTCCAGAGAGACCAAGCGCCGACTGAATCCTGATAGCGGACTCGGAAATAGTATGTACCCTCTGGTAGTTTGTTTGGAATAGCGTAAGAAGCCAGATCAGCATCTATGATCTTGCCAGAGTCCAGGATAGTGTCAGTGTAGTTGCCAGCAGCTTTGGTAATCTGCCACTGTGAGGCGGCATGAAGGTCGGCGTCAGGATCGGCAAAAGCGCCAGCAGAGAGAACCTGCTTGGTGGAGAGAAGGGACTTGTTGATTGAAAAATTAAGATTTTTTGGGGCTGTCGGATAACGAGAATATTTAATATCAAAGGATGAAATAGAGGAAGGGGTAACCTCGTCTTTATTTAAAACTATTTTTGCATACAAATTTTTAGAATCAGCCAGATGCTCTATCTTATCATTCCATAAAATATTATCTGTTGAAAATTGAGCCTTGGCTTGTCCATTGGCAGTAACGGTCGAAGAAAGCCAATCAACAGCTTCATCTAATTTAGGATTGAAAACAATAGTTGCTGTCCCCTGCCCTTTGTCAGCAGACAAAACAAGCGTGTTATCTTTTGATTCAAGACCATCGAGTTGCCATTCGCTCCAAGCCTCTGCTGTCGCCCAACTCTTTTGGGAAGCCGCTTTTATCTCCGCTGGATGCTGAAAAAGCGTATAACCGAAAACTGCCATGCCAGCAAGGTAAAGACCAAGGGCCGACCAGTGTACCATATGCGCGAAAGGTTGAAGATGCCAGTTATAATACCAGGCATATTTTTGACGGAGATGATTATGCAAAGGATGGAAATGACGCCACAAAGTACGGGTACTTTTTTGTATCCGATGAATCTCTTTGTCGAGACTAGCGATGTTTAGTTCTTTACTTAAATCCATTCCCCTCACATATTTTCTTTAACTCTTGTATTAATTATACTTGAAACAAGTTAGGAAAGTAAAGCACAAAAGGGTTGCTTTTTTAGGGCTCATACTGGTAAAATAGCGATTGAAAAAACATTAAATTAGAAGAGGCAGAATGAAAATTAAAAATGTCATCGCTCGAGAAATACTTGATTCTCGTGGCAACCCTACCGTTGAGGTAGACTTAACTCTTGAAGATGGTTCTTTTGGACGAGCCGCCGTACCTTCTGGTGCTTCAACTGGTAGTTATGAAGCTGTTGAATTACGTGATGGCGGAAATAGATACATGGGTAAGGGCGTTGAAAAAGCTGTGTCAAATGTTAATGATATTTTAGCTTCAGAGCTATTGGATAAAGATTTTGACCAAAATTCTCTTGATGAAGCAATGATCTCGATCGACGGAACCGAAAATAAGGGTCGACTTGGCGCAAATGCAATATTGGGCGTCTCTCTTGCTTTTTCACATGCACAAGCAAAAAGTCAGAATATTCCGCTCTACAGATATTTTGAGAGCATAGCCGGAACCAATAAAAAAGTGATGTTGCCAGTCCCAATGATGAACATTTTAAACGGCGGTAAGCATGCTGAAAATTCGACTGATTTACAGGAATTTATGATTATGCCAGTTGGCGCGCCATCATTCAAAGAAGCCCTTCGATATGGAGCAGAAGTTTTCCATAATTTGAAAAGAATACTCGCGTCTAAGGGTTTAAATACTTCAGTCGGCGATGAAGGTGGTTTCGCCCCTTCCCTACCATCAAATGAAGCCGCTCTTTTGGTGATTGTCGAAGCGATAGAAAAAGCAGGTTATACTCCAGGCAAAGATATTTATATTGCTATCGATGGCGCAGCGACTGAGCTTTATGAGGACGGTAAATACAATTTAGCAACCGAGAACAAAAAACTAACAAGCGAAGAGATGATTGATTTATACGAATCATGGCTACAAAAATATCCAATTATTTCTATCGAGGATGGTTTGGCTGAAGATGATTGGGCTGGCTATGAACTTTTCACACAAAGACTTGGAAATAAAGTTCAAATTGTTGGAGATGACCTTTTTGTTACTAATATTAAAAGACTTAGCGAGGGCATTGAGAAGAAAGCCGCTAACTCTATTTTGATCAAGCTCAATCAAATTGGCACAGTTTCGGAGACAATCAAAGCCATCAAGATGGCCAATGAAGCAGGTTTTACCTCGATTGTTTCTCACCGCTCCGGCGAAACAGAGGATTCAACAATCGCCGACTTCGTAGTTGGTATGGCGGCAGGACAGATAAAAACTGGCTCACTTTGTCGTTCTGAAAGAGTCTGCAAATATAATCAGTTACTAAGAATTGAAGAAGAGCTCGGCGATTTAGCAGAGTATCCTGGCTTAAAAGCTTTTAACTTCTCAAAGTAAAGCCAAATCTATGACAGCAAAAAAACAAGTTCTTTTGGTTATTCTTGATGGCTGGGGTCATCAAGAGGAAAAAGAACATAACGCAATTGCCGAAGCAAAAACCCCCTATTTTGACTATCTCTGGAATAATTACCCCCATGCGACCCTTGAGGCAAGCGGTGAGGCAGTTGGTTTGCCCGACGGACAGATGGGCAACAGCGAGGTTGGACATACGATAATCGGTGCAGGAAAAGTAGTCTATACTGATTTTGCAAAAATATCGAAGGCAGCCAGAGAAAATGAATTTGAGAAAAATCCATCTTTTATTGAACTATTTAATCACGTCAAAAAATATAATTCCGTCCTCCACATAAAAGGTTTAATTGGTCCTGGTGGAGTTCATAGCCACAGCCAGCATTTGTATGCTTTTTTAAGAACAGCCAAAAAAGCTGGCATCACAAAGGTTGCAATCCATGCCTTTGCCGATGGTCGTGATACTCCGCCACAGAGCGCACATGATTACCTAAAAGAGCTGGAGGATGTTATCGAACATACCGGCATCGGCTTTATCGCGACCGCTTCTGGCAGATTCTACGCAATGGATCGGGATAATAATTGGGATAGACTAAAGAAAGCCGAGGACGCTATTTTCGATGGCATCGGAAAAAAGCATCAAGGACACAAGCCATCAGAGATTATTAAAGATCTGCATGACAAAAATATTGTTGATGAACACATCGAACCAATTATATTTCTAGATGATCTTGGCAATAATTATCAAGTCCGAGACAATGATGGTATTTTTTTCTTCAATTTCCGAAAAGATCGTGCGAGGATGATGACGCAGAGGATAATTGAAAGACGAACCAGCCAAAATCTTTTTTTGGTGACGATGACTCAATATGATAAAAATTTCGATTGCGCCATCGCTTTTTCGCCAGAAAAAATTGAAACAACTCTAGCAAATGAAATATCAAAAGCAAATTTAACACAGGCCCATATTGCAGAAACGGAAAAATTTGCTCACTGCACCTATTATCTTAATGGTGGAAAACAGGAACCCCATATTGGCGAAGAACAGATATTAATCGAGAGTCGCAAAGACATAGATACTCATGATCAAGCTCCTGAAATGAGAGCAAAAGAGATCACCGAGAAGGTCATGCAATCGATTGAAAATAAAACTGATTTTATTTTTGTTAATTATGCGAACCCTGATATGGTCGGACATACCGGTAATAAATCGGCGATTATAAAAGCAATTGAATGCATCGATTCTGAGATTAAAAAGATAGTCACCGCTTCGTTAAAAGCGAACGTTGATGTTGTTATCACGGCTGATCACGGAAATGCAGAGATGATATTCGATAAAGTTTCTAACCAAAATCACACTGCTCATACTATAAATCCCGTTCCTGTCATATACATCGGCAAGGATTATTCAAAGATATCAAACGGGGCACTTTACGATATTGCGCCAACTATTTTGGAAATTTTAGGAATAAAAAAACCAGAAGTTATGACCGGCGAAAACATCCTCCAAAAATAAATACGATACTATATAAAAAAGAGACTCCTCAAAGAGTCTCTTTTTTATATTTAAAGTTAACGAATTTCCTGTTCCTGTCTCGATGGCTCTGAATTAATGTTCTTCTGCCAGTTCCATATCCCAACTAAGGCAGCTACAATTGCGATAGTCGCAAGAACAAATATTAGTGTCTTTTTATATTTCATACAGTTTTATAATAAAGCTTTTGGCTTTAATACTATCCATCCAATCAGTAAATTTATCTTCGATCTTGCCATTTTTTGATTCGACCTTTATGATATGCCAACCAAATTCACTTCTAACTGGATCTGATATTTCACCAATTTTTGTCTTGAAAGCTTGATCTGAGAACTCATCTACCATATCGCCCTTGGAGAATGGGTCTAATAGTCCACCCTGTTCTGCGCTACCAGTATCTTCTGAATATTTCTTGGCTGCTTCAGCGAAGTCAAGACCACCCTTAATCTCAGTTAGAATGCCATCAATTTTTGTTTTTGCTGCAGCTACAACATCAGGAGTAGCTTCTTTGTCGACACGAATCAAAATGTGTCTAGCCCCTATTTTAACAATTGATGTTTCATTTAATTTGTCACGTAAAAGTTGTATTTTTACTAGCTCTGTAAATTCTTTCAAAGTTAGGCCATACAATTCCTGCAAAACTTTCTCAACTTTTTCTTTACCACCATTTTGTTCTACAATAGCATTGATCGTAGAATCTACATCTTTTTTATCAACCTTTATTCCATCTTTCATCGCTCTAAATTTGATAATCTTATTTTCAATAAGCTGATCCAGTATTTCGCTGTCTACCTGCTTGAAATTGACTTCTTCCTGCTTTGTTGCATCATAGAAATGATGAATATAGTTTTTCTCATTTAGATAATCACTGTAGGTTATGAATTCGTAGTCAACGACAGCAATCGGCAAAGGTATAATCTTTGCGGTGACTTGCGTTATTTTATTATCTACCTTGAAACCATAGACCATAACAGCAAAGGCAATTTCAACAATAGCCAATACAAAAAAGATAATCGTTAATGGCAAAGATAGTTTTTTCCAGTTTATCTTATTTGTTATGAACTTTGTTTTTGCCAAACACGATTTGAAACAGTTAATAACACACGTAACCATAGAACCACAAAATCGTCTCAACGATTTAATATCCAGATTAATTTTAAACTTACTTTTTTCCATAAATATCTCCAATCTTTATGTCATTATATAGGAGGTGCCTTTATTAGACAATACCACCCCAAGTCGAGGTAAGAAAGACCAATAGTATCGCCAATGTGGTTATTATCACATATGTCAAAAAATTGTTGTCTTCATGCTTGGCCAAAATAGTATAGCAATATCCGACAAACAGATAGCTGATAGAAGAGATGATTAGGCTCTGGTTTATCGGACTAATAGCAAAATAAGTCAGGGCCAGGAAGGCTTCTAGTACTATCAAGCTAAATAGTATTAGATATATCAGCCTTTTATTGCCAAGGATGCCAATTTTTTGTTCGGTATAAGTAAAAAGATAACCGAAGATAATGACAACGCCAATCATGACAAGCCAAAGAGGAATATCGAGCCGAACCATAGAAATACTAAAAGCGTATGTAGAAGTAAAGGAAAGGAGAATTAATGTGAAAATAGTCGACTTTTCTGTCCAAATAAAAATTAGACCGAGGAGAGAAATAAATATGATTAAACCGGCCAAGAGTAGAGCTTCTATGTTTGTTAGATAAAAAGACAGACCGCTCCAAACAAGGATGAGCGTGAGTAGTATTTTTCTTGATAAATGATTGTGTAAAAAAGCCATTGTTTAACTCTTTGGAGGAATGTAATCATCGCCGATGATTATTAGAATATCTGCTATTTCCCCTGTTTTTCTATCGGCAGTTTTTATTTCCGCATTTAGTTTATTTTTAAGGTATTCTAAAGTATTTTTTTTGCTACCGCCACTTAAATCGTAAATTACTGTTTTTGCGGTTTTTTGTTTCGAGATTGAGACAGAAGAGACCATGTAATTAGCTTTTTGTAACTCCTCCGAAAGCAACCCACCAAGCCCTGATTTGGTCGCACCATTCTGGATCTCTATCTTTGCTAGCTCTTTCTTTTTATAGTCAAAAATGTTTAAGGCGAGATTTTGAATTTCTTTAAAGTTTCCAGACTTTGGTTTCAAATAATAAAGACCATTGTTGTAGTCGACAAGAAGACCGTTTGGAGCATTGGATAAAACCTCGGTGATAGCACCACTCATTGAGATATTGCTCATCATATCAATAAATGTTTTTATCTCGCTAGGAGTAAAGCTTACTTTTATGCTTTTCCCGAGTGTTGTTGTAACGTCAGCAACTTTTTTTGGATTTGTAAAGAAACCCGCAGTCATCGCTTTGTCTCTGACTGCTGAAACTATTTTCTGCTGTCTAGCAGCACGATCAAAATCAGAGGTTGTCTCTCTTGAGCGAGCGTATTTCAAGGCAGTTTTGCCGTCAAGATGTTGTTGCCCAGCTTTTATTTTGAATGGAGCATATCCTCTCATCGCCTCATCGGGAAATAGAGGATCATAAATTGCTTTTTCGACGTAAACATCAACTCCACCCAGCTGATCAATAATTTTCTCAAATCCAGTGAAATCAGCTGTAATGTAGTAGTGTATCGGGATATTGAGAACAGTCGAAACAGTATCAGCTGACTGCTTTGCGCCGGCTGTAAGTGCAAGATCCTGACAGGTCAGAGCATTTTTCTTATTACACTGTTTGGCATAATAATCGTTATATCCAGCTGAAAAAGCAGAATTTATTTTATCATCTCCCTTACCTGCTATTTTTACCTGTAGATCACGTGGAATCGATAGAATAGCAACTTTTTTGTCGCTCGGTCTAATACTTAAAACCATGATGCTATCAGTCAGAAGGCCTCCTGGATGATTAACGCCACCCATGCCCATCAGCAATATGTTTATTCGATCTTCGGCCTCCCCTTTTAGTTTTTCATTGCCATAAAGGGTTTTTATGATGGACTGTCCGCCCAATCCCTGTTCGAAAACCTTTGATCCTGAGGCGACCAAAAAAGCTCCATAAGAGATGATGGTGATCAGAAGTAAAACTAAGGCCATAATAACAATACGCCAGACCTTTTTTCGGGTTGGTTTAGTATTTTTATCCTTCCTTATGTCCTTTTCTTTTTGTTTCTTTTTTATAAAAAATGACATTAAATATGCATAAAAAAATTAATTAGGTACAAAAATTATCTTATCAAATAACCTTAATTGAGTCTAGACTTCTCTTTGGTGATAAATGGCTCTTTCAAATATTTAGCCGAGACCGGTTTTGTAAAGTTGGGAGAATGTGAGCCCTTTTCTTCTGAACAAAAGACTGTAATATTTAGACCGAGAGCCAGAAAATTAGCTGTTGTAACACCGACTCTAATGCCAGTATAAGATCCTGGCCCACAAAAGACCACTATGCTTTTCAGGCAATCTTTATTAAGAGCATTTTTCTTTAATAAATCATCGACTGCTTGCAATAGTTTCTCGCTCTGACTAAAACGCATATCATCGCTATATTCATCGACAATATTGCCATCATTATTTCTAATGATAATATGTGTTGCGTTACTTGTATCGAGATATAATTCCATTTTTTATTTCCTAATAGCTAATTTGCCGAGAATTATCGTCGACAAATAAAAATTTAAGCGATCGGGCTTTGTGCTCGATTACTGGCCAGACATTTTCGGGCCATTCGATCAAAATAACATTTTCCGGATTGCTAATCATTTCGGCAAGCCCAATTGACTCTGCATCAGTGGATGAGCTTAAGCGATATGCATCTATATGGATTAGACATTTTATTTTATTATGGAGGACGGGATAAGTTTTGACGATGTTAAATGTTGGACTTTTAACATTTTTTTTCACTCCTAAATAGCTTGCCAATCCTTTGGCAAAAGTTGTTTTGCCTGCGCCAAGATCACCAAAAAGGGCGAGGATTTCTCCCCCGTTCAAACTGGCTGCTATCTTCCCGCCAAAATCAAATGTTTCTTTTTCGTTTTTTGAAATAATATCCATAAGGTATAAATAATTGTGCCAAAAATTAAACTCATAAATTCACTTGGTCCAGCCATCGGTAGATAACCGGAGGTTAATACTTTAACATCTTCTTGCTTTGTTGGCAATATTTTATACTCTCCCTTGTATTCAGAAACAATGCCGGAGATTTCAACCTCATCCCCTTTTTTCATCTTCGGCTTATCGATATTGGCCGACTCTCGGATGGTGACTTTTACAGTTTTATTAGATTTTTTTTCGCCGATAACAAAGTTGTCTCCGCTAGTTTCAACGACGAAGCCGGTTGTTTTGATATATTTTCCCTCATATTTTTCATCAATTGCCGAAATCTGGACTGGTTCGGCAATAATCTTGGCAATATTTTCCAAAATTTTAATATCCGAAGATTGCGTAATTTTCATTCTCCTTTCCCCTGAAACTGTTGACAGCTCCCCATTAACCGTAATTTTGTCTCCAAGAATGATTGTTGGAAATATTTTATGATAATTATAAATTTGGATGCCTCCCGTTTCATCCTGAATATAGAAGTATTGGGTTGAAAGGACATTCGGCAAGACTGAAACAACGCCGGAAATTATCGCTTTGCTTCCATCTTCCTCCCCGCGGATTATAGCAATATCAACAATTTCATCTTTAACAGTGTCTGGCGTGGTTTCGACAACAGGAAGTGGCAAGGCTCCAGGAGAAGGCTTTAAATTTTTGGCAAAAGACCCATCCACTGGCACTCTCTCGATTGATTGCCCATCACCAACAATTAGTTCCTTTGAATTAGTTGAGTTCCAAATTACTTCATCAACAATATTTCCTCCGCCATCGAGTAACTGCAGGATATCGCCAGAGTTGCTCAGCCCATTACCGATAGAGTGCTCAAGATAAATAATATTAGCTTTTGGATCCAACACAGGAAAATTTACTTTGAAAAATTCTTCATAAGCAGCGATAACTAGAAAATTTGCTGGTTCTAAAATGTAAGAGTTGGCAGAGAGGACACTGCTGTTAGTGTTATCTTTTAGCGACCAATTAGCGAGATCTACTGACACATTTGTATTATTATAAATCTCAACCCATTCATATTTTGTGTCGGTACCTGTCTGAATCGGGTTATAATAAACCTCAGAAATTAACACATGATCTGTTTTTTCGGCATCAGCCGCTTGGACTGTGCTAGAAAAGTAAAAAAAGAGCAAAAGAAAGATGAATGATAATGAAATTTTAACAATACTTCCCCTCATAAAGCTTACCCCATATTCCCCCGAAGGGGAGCCTTTGGCTTATATTTTAGTCAATGAACATCGCGTCCCCATAAGAATAAAAACGATACTTTTCTTTTATTGCTTCCTCGTATGCATTTAAAATATTTTCCTTACCAACTAAAGCAGCGACTAGAAATAAGAGCGAGGAAGATGGTAAATGAAAATTGGTAATTAAACTATCAACAAATTTAAACTTATATCCGGGGTAGATGTATATGTCCGTCCAACCGCTCAGAGTAGTTGATTGTTCATCGTCGACTAATAATGGATTGCTAAATATCGTTTCAAGAACACGAGTTGTGGTTGTGCCAACCGAAACTATACGGTGACCACTTTTTTTTAATTCAGACAAACTATCATAGGATTCTCGAGAAATACTGTAAAACTCCTGATGAATTTTATGATCCTCAACCTCGGCTGTTTCGACATGAGCAAAGGTGCCAAGCCCGACATGAAGAGTTAGTTCAAAAGTTTTTACTCCCTTGTCTTTGATTTTTTTCAAAAGATCTTGGCTGAAATGCAAACCGGCGGTTGGGGCCGCAACACTACCCCTTTCTTTGGCATAGATTGTTTGGTAGCGCTCTTTGTCTTTATCATACAAAGTATGATTTATTTTTCTCTTTGACTCGATGTAAGGAGGCAGTGGAATCAGCCCGATTTTTTCCAATTCAATAAAAAAACTCTCCTCTTTGAGATTGAAATTTACGACGAAGGTCTTATCTTCTTTGGAGATGACCTCCCCTTCGAGATGCGAATTGTCAAAAATAATATTTTTGCCGACAGCTAAGTTCTTGCCAATCACCTCCCAATATTTTCCCCCGACTTGGTGATTTAACAGAATCTCTATCTTGCCACCTGTCTCTTTATTCTTACCAATTAATCTAGCCGGAAAGACCTTTGTATTATTAAAAACTAAAACGTCCTGATCAGAGAGCAGGGAGACAATATTAGAAAATTTCCGATGACTAATATCGCCCGTCTTATCAAGCACCATAAGCCTTGATTCATCACGTCGGTCAGTCGGAATTGAGGCAATTAATTCATTTGGTAAATTGAAATGATAATCAGATACTTTCATTATTGTAGCTCTATTTCCCTTCCCTCCATCAGCTCGCCCTGTTTTCCAGACGATTTAATTTTTGCCTTAGTTTCTTTTTTAGAGTTAATATCTTTGCCTTTAGTAGTTGGGCTTTTTTTAGGAGTAATATCTCGCTCAATATCACCATCTTCCACCATCACCATGCCACCATATTTGACCCGATCCAACAAATTAGATTTTTTGAGAATAGTCTTGGCCTGTTTTTCCAAATCCATAAAAGGCAAATCATATTCCTCTTCACCTTCCTGATATTCTTTTGAGTTATCTTTTTTAACTATTCTTCGATTGGTTCTTTCGATATGGGCCTCATGCAATTTAATAATTTGCTTAGCAACAAGATATGGATGAGGAATAGCTTTGAAAATAAAGTTTTCTCTTTCAGCCGCCGTCTGGATATGGACATCACCAAAATGAAACATGGTCTGCCAGAAACCAACAACTCTAGCATTTACATCCTGAACTTGGTGCAGATGAAGCTCTGATATTTGACGATTGAAAAAACCTTCCTGACTGATATCGACAATTCTCTGGTCAGTCACAATGTAAACATCAAGATAGTAGTCGACAAAGCCATAAAGCTGAACTGCCAAAATCGTCAAGACAAAAATAGCTAAAATAATTATTAAGATTTGGCCATTGTCTGGGGTTATGATTGTTGGATTATTTATCCAGATATAAATCGCAATAAAAACGGGCACGACCGCAAGAAAGCTCAGAAAAAAGAAGGTAACATAATTGAACCAGTGTTTTCTTATCAGAAGAAAGACTCGCTCACCAGGTTCCTGACTAGGGAAAAATTTTTGTTTAACTGGCATATTATGCTCCTGATGGTAAGGTTATCAATAAAATAGTTGTCGCGATTATCATAATGGACATGATTGAATAAAAAATAATAATAACTTTCGATAAATCTCCAGAATATCCAAACCGCCAGAGATGATAGATGCCAATGAGACTAAAAATAACATAGCCGATTAGAAACAATGTATATATAGATGTTAATAGATTCGGAAAATTCATTCTAGGCGCCTTTCTTTTTGTGATTCAAGACAGCCACAATATGACGGTAGTTCGATACTGTGATTTCTAGCATAATTTCTACCCTTCCAATATCCTTTACGGAAATCTTGATAATAAAAATTTATACCGTAATCGAGGGCTTCTTCATTGCTTATTTCGACTATCTCATCATGATTTTTATATGGTGAGCAGAGCAAGGTAGTTGTAAAATATTTTAACCTTTTTTTCTTGGCTTGCTCAACAGTCTCCTGAATTACCATCGAATTACAGAGAGCACAACGTTTTCGACGATAACGTTCCTTGTCACTGATATATTTCATAGAGGCAGGATCTTTGAAGGGGGTTGTTAAATCGGAGAAATCAGTCGGCAAATACTCTCCTTCGACAAATTCTATTTTATTTTCTAGGCAGTATTTAATTAAACCCTGTTTGCGCCGAGTATATTCAACTGTTTCGTCAACCTCTGGGTTATAAAAGAAAGCCACCACTTTAAAACCGGCCTTTTCAAGCTCCGAAAAAACATGACTAGCACAAGCGGCACAGCAACTATGTACAAAAATTTTTTTGCTCATAGTCATCTCCCTTTTATATTAAATGACTTTGTTCTTCTGGTTTTTGTATCCCCAAGTGACCAAAGGCTAGAAGTGTGGCGATTCTACCACGATTTGTCCGATTAATAAAGCCTAATTGCAAAAGGTATGGCTCGATGACATCCTCTATGGTGTCTTTGTCCTCGGATATAGCCGCCGAAATAGTTTCTAATCCAACCGGCCCGCCACTAAATTTTTCAATTATAGTTTGAAGATAAAAACGATCATTTCTATCTAAACCAAGCTCATCAATATCTAATTTGTTAATCGCTTCAAAGGCAATCTTTTTGTCGACAACCCCGTTATGCTTTACCTG
>CAYPDD010000004.1:0-19858 GCA_964409395.1 uncultured Candidatus Saccharibacteria bacterium
CATTGAAGATAGACCTCGGGTCTTTTTTAAGTTAGGAGAATAATGTTTGCAATCATTTCTTACAAAGGAAAACAGCATAGAGTTCAAGAAGGTAAAGAGTACGAGATTGATCTTATTGATCAGGGTGATGAGAAGAATATCACTTTCTCGGATGTTCTTTTAATTGAAGACGAAAAAGACACTAAAATCGGCGATCCATATATCGCTGGTGCTAGCGTAGACGGTGAAATCATCAAAGATATCAAAGACGATAAAGTGACTGGCATAAAATTTCATGCCAAGAAACATTACAAGAGAAATCTTGGTCACAGACAGCAATATACAATTGTTGCAATCACAAAAATTAAATTTTAATTATGAAAAACTTAAATATTGTTACTTACTTCAAAGGGGTATGGGCAGAGCTGAAAAAGGTTAGCTGGCCAACTGGTAAGCAGGTAGTAGATCATACGATCATTGTTTTAGTTTCAGCAGCTATCGCAATTGCTCTGACTGCAGCTGTCGACTTTGGTTTAACAAAATTAGTTGAGTACTTAGTACAAAATAGAGGTTAAGGGGTAAAATGACAGAAGAAAAAACAATCGAAAAAGAAGACTCAGAGGAAGTTGTTATAGAGGAACGCAAAAAGTTCCTTACTTTAAAGCAGACCGGTGAGCGAAGCTGGTATGTTATTCATACCTATTCTGGCTATGAAGAGCAGGTTGCAGATTCTCTCAAGCAGAGAATTGAATCAATGAATATGCTAGATAAGATTTTCGATGTAATCGTGCCAAAGGAAAAAACTATCGAGATTAAAAATGGCAAAAGAAAAATCGCTGAAAAGAAGATTTTTCCTGGCTACGTTCTCGTCGATATGGTTGTAACTGATGATTCTTGGTATGTTGTTCGAAATACGCCAAATGTTACTGGTTTTATTGGTTTTGGTGTTAGACCAACGCCTATGTCAAAGGAAGAAGTTGATAGATTGAAGAAAAGAATGGGCGTTAAAGAACCAAAATATCAGATTGACTTTGTGGTTGCTGATCTTGTTAAAATCACTGATGGAGCACTCAAAGGGTTTGAGGGTAAAGTTGATGAGGTTGACCAAGACAAGGGTAAACTAAAAGTATCAGTAAATATGTTTGGCAGAGAAACACCAGTAAATCTTGATTTCTTACAAGTTAAAAAAATGTAGTGAACTTCAATTGTTAAAGTGTTGAATTGTTATATTGTAGGCTTCTAAACAATACAGCAATACTGCAATACAACAATTATCCAATTAATAACAAGGAAAATTATGGCAAAACCAATAAAAGCAATAGTAAAACTTCAGTGTCCTGCCGGTAAGGCAAATCCAGCACCTCCAGTCGGTCCTGCTTTGGGTCAACATGGTGTCAATATCATGGAGTTCTGCAAATCTTTCAATGAACAGACTAAGGACAAGGGAACTACTACTATCCCAGTCGAGATAACTATCTACGAGGATAGAACATTTACCTTTATCCTAAAGCAACCACCTGCAGCAGTCTTGATAATGCAGGCAATGAAGAAAGAAAAAGGTTCAGATAATTCAAAGAAAAATAAAATTGGTAAGCTAACACAATCTCAGCTAGAGGAAATCGCTAATTCAAAGATGAGCGACCTTAACGCAAATGATATTGAAGCAGCCAAAAAGATTATTGCCGGTACTGCACGAAGCATGGGTGTAGAGATCGAGAAATAATAAAAAATAAATTATAGATACAAAAAAAGAATTCCACCTTTCGGCGGAATTCTTTTATAAAGTAGGTACCGTCTGTGATCTCAAAGCGAAAGGAGGGGCAACGCTTTTCGATCACAGACAATAAGACCTTATTTACAGTTTGAATGTTATCAGTATTTTTAGTATATTGTCAAATTATGGCAGAGGAGATTTCTTTAAAAGTAGGAACAAATCATACTTTAGCCGATGTGCTTAAAACATTGGTTGATTTTGGTTATGAAAAAGTTTTGAATATCGCCAGTAGCGGAGAGTTTGTCTCAACGGGCGGGACTCTTCAAATCTTTTCATCAGTACTATCCAAGCCAATAATAATAGATTTTTTTGGCAGTGAGATTGAAAAAATATATTCTTACGAAATTGAAAGTGGCAAAAAAATTGTTGACTTATCAGAAGTAATTATCATGCCAAATCAATTACGGTTATCGGATAAGAGTGTTGTTTCACCAGGCAATTATATCGTCCATGAAGATCATGGAATAGGTATATTTCAAAGGATAAGTACAAGAATAGTTGAGGCTGAGCCTGTCACCTATGCTGAAATTGAGTATTTGAATAATGATACTTTATATGTGCCATCAACACAGATTGAGAAATTGAGCAAATATATAGGCGTAGGTAGAAAGAAGCCGAGGCTCAATAAATTAGGTGGCGTTGCTTGGAAAAAAAGCTATAAAAAAGTGTATGACGATGTCATAAAAATTGCTCGTGAACTTTTGCAGGTTTATGCAAGAAGAGAGTTAACTGTAAAAAAACCTAGAAATATAAATATAGAGTGGGATAAAGAAGCTGTTATAACTTTTGGTTTTAAGGAGACTGAAGATCAAAAAGAAGCAATTAAACAGGTTTTCAACGACTTATCAAATAAGCGTCCGATGGATAGACTGGTCTGCGGAGATGTTGGTTTTGGCAAAACGGAAGTTGCCTTGAGGGCGGCGGTTCAAACGGTAGCCAACGGTTATCAGGTAGCAATATTAGTACCAACGACTATTCTAGCAGAACAGCATTACTCTACTTTTTGCCAACGATTATCCAAACTGCCGATTAATATCGGCCGACTCAGTCGATTCGTTGAAAAGGCCAATCAACAGGAAACGATATCAAGATGTGAAGCTGGCAATATTGATATTTTGATCGGGACTCATTCTATCATACGTCGTAATATAAATTTCAAAAATATTGGATTGGTCGTCATTGATGAGGAGCAGAAGTTTGGTGTTAAGGATAAGGAAAATTTAAAGAAATATCGTGAGCATATTGATGTTCTAAGTTTAACAGCGACACCCATTCCTCGGACTTTATTTATGGCTTTGTCGGGCTTGAGAGATCTTTCTTCGATAAGTTCAGTTCCAGAAGGTAGGCTACCGGTTAATACTGAAGTTGGTGTTTTTGAGATTGAAAAAGTTTGTGATTATATCAAGAGAGAAATCGATAGGTCGGGCCAAGTTTATTATCTTCATAATAAAGTTTCTAATATTTCCTCCGTCAAAAGAGCACTTGAAAAATACTTTCCCAATTTGAATATCTCTATTGCGCATGGTCAAATGGGTGAAATTGCTCTGGCTCGAACAATGAAGGACTTCTTAGAGAAGAGAATTGATATTTTGGTCTGTTCAACTATTATCGAAAATGGTTTAGACATGCAAAATACAAATACACTAATAGTCGACGACGCTGATAATTTCGGTTTATCTCAGCTGTATCAAATCAGAGGCAGAATCGGCCGAAGTACAAAGAAGGCCTATGCTTTATTCACATATCGAAATAAAAAAATTAGTGATAATGCTTTCAAAAGACTTCGAGCAATGACTGAGAATACAGAGCTTGGCTCTGGATATAATATCGCTTTGGAAGATTTAGAGATTAGAGGTGGGGGCAATATTTTGGGGCGGGAACAGCATGGTAGTATGGAGACAATGGGATTAATATTATATTCAAAGTTGTTATCTAGAGCTGTTGAGGAAATGAAGCGAAAATAAAACGTTTCTGTTAAAATTATGAAAAAGGAGGGGAGTGGATACTAAATATCTTCTGGCGCTAAATTGTCATCCGAAAATTGGTGGTCAAACTCTAAAAAAAATGCTGGCTGTTTATGATAGTCCAGAATCTTTGTGGTCCGATAGTCAGCAGGGACTTTTGCAAAAGTTAGGCGAAAAATTAACAGCACTCGTTTTGGAGGCTCGGTCAGTCTACAACCCTGAAAATGAAATTGAAAAGCTGGCCAGTTTTGGCGTCGGCTATATCACAATTTTTGATAAAGGTTATCCGAAATTATTAAACGAAGCCTACGATTGTCCCGCAATACTTTATATTAAGGGTAATGCAAAAATCCTAAATAATCTTTCTCTCGGTGTTGTTGGTAGCCGAAAATATACAGTCTATGGTAAGAAGCTCTCATACAAACTGTCAAAAGAGTGTGCCGAGTCTGGTATTACAATAATTTCTGGTCTTGCTTTGGGTGTCGACGCTTTTGCTCATCAGGCAGCGCTCGATGCGAATGGCAAGACCGTTGGTGTCCTTGGCTGTGGGCTTGATAAAATTTATCCAGTCAGTAATTTTCACCTTGGTCAGGAAATAATTGAAAAGGGTGGTGCCATAATCTCGGAATTTCCACTTGGTGTACCGCCGATGAAACAAAATTTTCCAGCTCGGAATAGAATAATTGCCGGTTTATCAGCTGGCGTCTTAGTGATTGAGGCGGCAGAAAAGTCAGGTGCTCTGATTACCGCATATCAAGCCTTGGAGTACAGTCGAGAAGTTTTTGCTCTGCCGGGTGACATAGACAGTGAAAATTCGATCGGCACTAATAAACTTATACAAGAGGGGGCAAAACTAGTTTTGAGTGTAGATGATATTTTAAAAGAGCTGAATATTGAGAAAAAAGTGTCTGAGCAAAAAGTCAAAGAGATTGTGCCAAAATCGGCTGACGAACAGATCATAATTAATCTTTTGTCCCAAAAAGATTGTTTGATTGATGAACTAATAAAACAGAGCAATCTCAATATCGTAGCGGTCAATTCCACTTTAACCATGCTAGAAATGAAAGGATTGGTAACAAATATTGGTGGTGGATGCTACCGATTGAGTAGGTAAACTATTATATCGATGGGAGTTACTTTAATTGTGCTCCTAGGCACTCTCAAAATCACATGCGTTTGCAACAGTCGTCGCACAACTAAACTAACTCCATCACGAACATTGTTATATGGTAAGTAGTTGTAATTTTATTTTCTAGCTGATAATTTAACTAGGAGCGTAAAACAAAAATAAATCCTAAAAAAGGGCAAAAATGAATTTAGTTATTGTAGAGTCTCCAGCTAAATCGAAGACCATTGAAAAGTATCTAGGCAAAGATTATAAAGTTTTGGCCTCTTTTGGTCATGTTCGTGATTTGCCAGAAAAAAGTATTGGCATTGATGTAGAAAAAAATTATGAGCCAGAATATACTGTTTTAGCAAAAGCCAAAAAAACTATTTCGGCTCTGAAAGAATACTCAAAAAAAGCCGAGATAATCTATCTAGCGACTGATCTTGATCGTGAAGGAGAGGCAATTTCCTGGCATTTAACTTATGCTTTGGGTCTAAAGAAAAATGATCCTCGTGTCAAAAGAATTGTTTTCCACGAGATAACTAAGAATGCTCTAGAAAACGCGGTCAAAAATCCTCGAGGTTTGGATATTAATTTAGTTGATGCACAACAGGCACGCCGAGTCTTGGATCGATTGGTCGGCTATAAATTATCTCCTTTGCTCTGGAAAAAGGTCAAAAAGGGTCTCTCTGCCGGTCGTGTTCAGTCGGTAGCTGTTCGTTTAGTTGTAGAAAAAGAAAGAGAGATACAGGCATTTAAACCAGTTGAATATTGGCTAATAGGGGCCGAATTGGCAACTAAAAGCAAGGAGTCTTTCGTTGCGTTGTTGTCAGAGATAGATGGTAAGTCAATCGGCAAAATGGATATCAAAGATGAAAGATCGGCAACTGAAATTTATGACAATTTAAAAGATGCAAATTATAAAGTTATTGATATAAAGCACGAAGATTCTATTCGTCGGCCGTCCGCGCCTTTTACAACTTCTACTCTGCAGATGGAGGCCTCAAGAAAATTAGGCTATTCGCCAAAACAAACAATGGTCTTGGCACAACAGCTTTATGAAGCTGGTCATATTACTTATATGCGTACTGACTCGATAAATCTATCGGTCGAAGCAGTTTCGGCGATAAAAGGGGTGATAACTAAACAATTTGGTGATAAATACATAGCTGGTAGTGGTAGAGTATTTGCTACAAAAACGAAACATGCTCAGGAAGCTCATGAGGCGATCAGGCCAACTCATTTTGAAAATATGAACGTGACTGATGATCGACGTGGCCAAAAGCTATATGAACTTATTTGGAAAAGAACTGTAGCAACACAAATGGCTGATGCTATTGTTGATGTTGTTAAAGTGAGAGTCCTTGCTGAGACCGTAAAAAAATATATCTTCTTGGCCAAGGGCGAGATGATTAAATTTGATGGTTTTATGAAAGTCTATCAGGAGAGCAGTGATGATGAGACTGAGTCGGCAACGATCAAAATCCCAAAAATGGAGGTCAATGACATCCTCAATTTTATCAGAATGATTAAAGACCAGAAATTTACCGAGCCACCAAAAAGATATTCCGAGGCAACACTGGTCAAAAAGTTAGAGAGCTTGGGCATCGGGCGACCTTCAACTTATGCACCAACACTCGAAACAATCCAAAAACGTGGCTATGTCGAATTAATCACAAAAAGATTTCAACCAACTGAGATCGGTTCGATTGTGAACGATCTACTGGTTAAGCATTTTCAAGCAGTCGTTGATTATCAATTTACAGCCAAAATGGAGGATGAATTTGATGAAATCGCCGAGGGCAAGAGAGAGTGGCGAGGAGTTATCGACGAATTTTATAAACCATTTGCCAAAAATTTAGCGCTTAAGGATAAAGAGATAAACAAAGACGAGATAATGCCGGTTGAGGAAATAGGCGAAGCTTGTCCTGACTGTGGCAAACCATTGGTTATTAAACATGGCCGGTTTGGTAAATTTATTGCCTGTACCGGATATCCGACCTGTAAATATTCGAGACCGATTGAAACAAAGAGCGATGATAAGAATTTAGAGGTCTTGGAAGGCAATGGAAAAGTTGAGAGTCTACCGGATGCCGAGAAGGAGAAATGCGAAAAGTGCGGAGGCAAAATGGTGCTCAAAGAGGGACGATTTGGTAAATTCTTGGCTTGTGAAAATTATCCAAAGTGCAAAAATACGAAAGCAATTGTTGGCAAAACTGGGATCAAATGTCCAAAGTGCGAAAAGGGTGAGCTAATAGAGAAAAAAACAAAAAGGAATCGATCTTTTTGGGGATGCTCCAAATATCCTGATTGCGATTATGCGACCTGGGATAAGCCAACAAATACGGACCCGCCTGCATCGTCTGGCGAAGCATTGCGGGCAGGTGACGAATCTACCGAATAACAAATAACCAATAATTTATGCTTCCAAAATCAGTTCAAAATTTGATTGATGAATTTTCTAAATTACCAGGAGTCGGCCCAAAGACTGCGGCTCGGCTGGTTTTTTATCTTTTGACAAAATCAAAGTCTGACATTGCGATGCTTGGGCAAAGTGTTTTGGATCTATCAACAAATCTCACTTATTGCAGTGACTGTTTTAATATTTCAGAGACAGAGATATGCGGAATTTGCTCCGACGAAAAGAGAGACAGGACAATTATTACTGTGGTTGAAGAGCCCCTCGACGTTATTGCCCTTGAGCGTTCTTATGGTTTGACCAGTTTGTACCATGTTTTAGGTGGGGTAATTTCGCCGATAAATGGTGTTGGGCCTGATGAACTTAGGATTACTCAGCTTCTGGAAAGAGTTAAGGAAAATACTCCGAAAGAGGTGATATTGGCGACTAACCCCAATCTCGAAGGTGAGGCAACAGCTACATATATAAGAGAGAAGCTTAAACAGCTCGATTTGCCGATTAATATCACACGAATTGCAAGGGGTTTGCCTGTTGGCGGATATTTGGAATATGCGGATGAAGTGACTCTCAAGCGTTCACTTGAAGGTAGGCGAGAATATTAATAAATGCAATAATTAAGTTTGCAAAAAACCTTTTTCCAAACTGTATAAAAATACTAATTGATTGATTGTGGATAACTATTTATTGACAACTAGGAATGTTGGTCGCTACAATCCAAGGCAGTCATTAAAAAATTAAAACAAAAAGAGGCCCTAAATGAAGGAAGAAAAATATCATTGCCCGGATGTCGATTGCGGTTATACAAACTTTGACAGCGGTGAGTGTCCACAATGCGGTTTGCAACTCGAAAAAATCAAAGGTGAAGATTATTACTCTCCAACAGAAGATGCGGCAACTGATAGCCCTGTAGAGCCAATGATGAGTGATTTCAATGATGATCCAGAAGATATATCATGGTATTCAGACGAGCCAGCAGGAATATAGAGCTAGAATATAGAATACGGAATATAGAAAAATGTTATCCTTAAACTTGGATAGCATTTTTTAGTTCAAACATTTAAAATATTGGGCTAATGTGCTAGCATGAGATTAAAATTGGAGAAATTAATTATTCGTAGAATCGGTTTAATTATGCTCCTAGGCGCTCTCAAGCCACATGCGCTTGCGACCTCGTCGCACAACTAAACCAATTCCATAATATGAGGTAGAAATGAAGATTTATAATACACTGACAAAAAAGATAGAGAAATTTGAATCAATGAAAGATCGAGAAGTTGGTATGTATACTTGCGGACCAACGGTTTATGATACCGCGCATATTGGCAATCTTCGAAAATACACCTGCGATGATCTGTTATATCGAACATTGAAGTTTAATGGATATAATGTCAAAAGAGTGATGAATATCACTGATATTGATGACAAGACGATCAATAAATCAGGTGGAGATCATAAAAAGTTCGATGAACTGACCAAGATGTATGAGGAGTCGTTTTTTGCTGATTTAGACAAATTAAATATCACAAAACCTTTACCTGAAAATATTACTAGAGCGACGCAATATATTGAGAAAATGGTGCTCTTTATTGAAGATCTGTTGAACAAGGGTTATGCGTACAAAGGGACAGATGGTTCTATTTATTTTTCAATTGAGAAGTTTAAAAATTACGGGGAATTGGCTGGTTTGGATCGTGATAATCTAAAGGCTGGTGCTCGAGTTTCTCAGGATGAATATACCAAAGAGAACCCTGCTGATTTTGCGCTCTGGAAGGCTTGGGATACGGCGGACGGTGAAATATATTGGGAGACTAGACTTGGCAAAGGTAGACCGGGCTGGCATATAGAGTGCTCGGCAATGTCGATGGATAAGCTCGGTGAGACAATTGATATTCACACCGGGGGCGTTGATAATATTTTTCCTCATCATGAAAATGAGATTGCTCAATCGGAGGCTAGAAGTGGTAAGAAATTTGTCAATTTTTGGGTTCACAATGAGCATCTGATGGTTGACGGCAAAAAGATGTCAAAGAGTGCCGGCAATTTTTATAGATTAAAAGATATAGAGGAAAAGGGTTTTTCACCACTGGATTTTCGCTATTTTATGATTGGGGCTCACTATCGTAGTAAAGTAAATTTTACTTGGGAGGGTTTGGAATCAGCTAAGAATACTAGAGAGAGATTGATGCGTATTATCGAAGATTTGCCAAAAGAAGATGGCAAGATAGCACAGGAGTATTTAGATTCATTTAAGGAAAAAGTTTCAAATGACCTCAATATCTCCGAGGCTTTAGCCGTGCTTTGGTCTCTTCTCCGAGACGAAAAAATACCAGCCGAAGATAAAAGAATCACAGCAATTGAGATGGACGCTGTACTTGGACTTGATTTAGGAAAAGAAAAAAATATTGAAATTCCTGCTGAAATTGTTAAATTGGCGAAGGAAAGAAAAATTGCTAGAGAGAACAAAGATTTCAAAGCGTCTGATGATCTTCGGGACAAAATAAATTCACTTGGTTGGCAGATCGAGGATCTGGCAGGCAATCAATATAGAATTGAAAAAAACAATGGCTAATTTTTGGAAAGAATCAAAGAGGCCAATAAAAGTTCTAGCGCCGATGGCCGGATATACCGACTCAGCTTTTCGAACACTCTGTCGTAGTTATGGTGCAGATGTAGTTATTACTGAGCTTGTCTCGGCTGATGCGATTTTTTATCATGCAAAGAATTGGTACAAGGATGATGGGGGAGTTTGGCAATCCAAAAGGGGTAAAGATGAGACACTCGAGATGTTGAAATTTACTGAAGCAGAGAGACCGATTGCAATACAGCTTTTTGGTAAATTTCCGGAGAAATTTACCTTTGCCTCAGAGTGGATTACAAAAAATTTAAAACCAGACGGCATAGATATAAATATGGGCTGTCCAGCCAGAAAAGTAGTTGGGAGTGATCATGGCGCGGCATTGATGAAATATCCTAAACTGGCGGCGGAAATAGTTACAGCGGTTAAAAATAATACAAATTTGCCAGTATCGGTAAAAACTCGGCTTGGCTGGGATAATCCCGATCAAATACTCGAATTCGCGCCGGTTTTGGCGGGCGCCGGTATTGACGCGCTTATCATTCATGGCCGTACATACAAGCAGGGTTTCTCGGGGGAGGATGATTGGGACAATATTTATGAAGTTAAAAAATTATTGCCCGAGCTAACTGTTATCGGCAACGGTAGTCTCAAATCAATTTCTAATATTCAATATTCAAAATTCGATATTCCATTGGATGGTTTTGCGATTGGTCAAGCGACTTTTGGTAAGCCTTGGATATTCTCTAAGGATAAAGTTGAGCTTGATGAACTCAAAGAAATAATCCTTTTGCATGCTAAGCTGGTTTTCGAAATCAAAGGGGAATTTGGTATTATCGAGTTTAGAAAACACCTCTTGGCTTATTTGAAGGGTTTTCCTGGGGCAAAAGAGTTGCGGAAAGAGGCAGTTTCGATCGAGAGCTTAGAAGATGTAACTCGAGTAGTTGGTCTCTTATAAGGCCATAAACTATTGACAAAGTCAAGAAAAAGTGCTAAAATTTTGCTTGTAGTCATCTTAGTGATGAACTAAAGGACTAAAAGTTTTTCGCAGGAGTTCAAACTTGATGCGAATTAAATGAGGATGGGGTGATGATTATTTGTCTTTAAACACAGATGTTCGTCAGGCAATCCTTTTTTGTTTTCTTAAATCCGACTGGGATTTAGGGGTATTAGGGTGGTAGGCTTTCCGGTTGACCGGCAGAGAGGTTCCTTAAAATAAGCGGACCTGGCCAAGTCAACTTCTATCATCTCTCGCCTTCTTCCTGGTTGGATTCAAGAAAGCAAAGATTAAGTAATTTCGGCTGCAATAGAAGAATTTATTCTTCGAGCCCATTCGACTACGTTCAGGGTAAACTTGACTAGAAGTATGGAAAAGTTCTCAGCAAGTTCGAAGACATAATATTTCCTTGCAGACGAAATCGGAGCAATCCAATCGTCTCGTTTTCTGTCACTTAGGCACCTCCCTGCCTAGTGGCGAGAGGTACCTTAAAAATTTTGAAGAAATGGGAGGGCGCATATTATGCGTAAAGAGCTAGCCGTTATGGCTAAAGTTTTGCTCGTCTTAATGATCGGGCAATTGGCAATCATGCCAGCACAGGCTGTGATGTTCGGCGTTACTGCTCCTGTTTATACAGAGCAGACATCAAAAGAAATGACTACAGGCAAAGTCCAGGTCACAGTGACTTACAAAGACGGAACCGTCTGGCAGTGGGATGAAGCCCAAAGTAGTTATCTTGGGACGTTTCCGACAGGAATTGGGGCTATGATGAAAATCTACCCTAACGTTTTAGCAGATCTCCCGGTGATCGCGATGATTGCTTCGGAAAGTGAATTAGAGCGCAAGCTCGAATATCACTATGATAGAACTACCAAAACTTGGGTTTTTACAACCCAGGGGGTAATTTCCCTGCAACGCGACTCCGGCGGACGTTGGTACCTTTCGGTTCCTTTGGAATCGTTTATTGGTACTGATATTCATTGCTTGCGTTTCTACGCTTTAGTGAAGGACGCAAAACGCAATGATCATGAAATCAATGCCCTCTTGTTTAAAATCAAGTGGGTCGGCAAGGACAACGTCGCATCAATGGTCGACACGATTCGCTTTAAAACCGAATCCTGGCCAGCAGGTGTGGCAGAACCGTCTATCCAGTACTTGGCGGATTTACTTCGTCGGGCTGGGAATGGCGGTAATGGTTTGGTATTTGAAACCTTACTCGCCAATGATGGTGCAAAAGTTAACGTAGGCAACGTAGGAACCGGTGCTACTGGTTCAAACGTTGTTTACAACAATGATTCCAACCTTAGAGAACTTGCTTCTTTGCAAGCCCGTGTGGCTTCGCTGGAAGCGTATGATCTGAAGGTTTGGGATGCTGTTCAAGCGTTGGCTCGAAACTCGGGTAAAACCGAGACCGAGATTCAACGTCTCCGACAATTAGTGGCCAACCACGAGTTAACTCTCGTCAAGGTCATTGATTACTTGAAAGAGGGGCCCTCTCCACAAAAGGAGTCGGTCTACGGAAATTATTCTTTCCGCACTTCACAAAAAGTGTGGATCAAACTGTATGATCGGGCAAACCCGCAAGGGCGAGTCTTCGGTCCATACTGTGCTGGAAACATCCCAATCAACGGTGCGCTAATTGGCGAACGTTGCAATGGTGATGTTAAAGCAGTCGAATATCGAGTGCGGTGGTCAGTTAATGGCCAGAATTGGTCAGATCTTCTGACATTCAAGCCGTACTTAAATTCAGTCATCGGTTTGCCGTAGGAGGTGCACGATGAAAATTTTATTGGTTCTCTGCCTCATTATTGCCGGCTTGCCGGTGATAGCTGAGATAGGCAACAATGCGGGAGTACCGCAACAACAAAGTACTCAAACGACGGCAATTACGCTATCAACTACCCCTGCAGCACCTGCTGCTTTGGCGATGATTAAGAAATTCAGTCCGAAGTATGCCACTGCTAATTACCTCAATTGGGGTACTAGCGATGAAATACAGAAGGCTGTCGATAATGCCGAGTACATGGTTGTCATAGTGCCAGGCGGTACACGAGGAAGAAATATTTGGTTTTGCCCCCACCACAAGAAGGTGGAGGTAGCGTTCGAGAATTACGCTGTCTCATCCAAGGGACGTACCGCGATTCTAATTTGTGACCAAATATTTTTTACCTCATGTGGAAACTTGTTTGTTACCACATGGCGACCGGTGCAGAAACCGTCTCCCCAACCCACGGTTCCAACGCAGACTCCGGTCTGCAAACCACCTTTTACAGGTGGTATGGAGACAGCAGTGATTGACAGTTGGAATCTCGAGGCAGTTTGTCTTGAGAAACCTTCTGTTCCGGAGGACCTGCCATGTAAAGCGGATCAAGCTGAGATAATCTCAAAGCTATGTTTCGCGAAATCGGGGCTGACCCCGGACAAGATGCCATACTGGCAGTCCGGACCCGTCATGGAATGGCGCCTAGGCCTCTTATGGCTGACTCGCTGTCCTGTTGACGGAACGACAACGACCGACTGTGGGCACTGGCCCGGTCCAGGACCGATACCGGAACCGGCGGTTCCGTATTAAAGGAGGTAATATCTTGAGTGAGGTGCCTGCTTATATGCGCGCACCTCCTCATCCCGAAGTTATGATTTAATCATACTTTCGGAGATGAGCGCCTTGTAATTATTGAACATAATGGCTATTAATATAGGTGAGTGTTAATTTTAGAAAAAGTAATAAAAATTATGAAAGTGCCGATAGTAACTAAATTGCTAAAGGATTAAGGAAAAAAATGAATTTGATAAAGAAAATCACTGGAGGGTGGAAGAAAGTGTTAGGAATAGCACTTGTTTCGGCGTTGATATCACAATTGGTTGCGCCAGCTCTAGTCGCTAACGCAGCTAGTCCAAGATTTAATTTTTTGCAGGATGATCTTGCAATGATTAGAGGTGCGAACAAATCAGCTGGTGAAGTCACTTGGCACAAGCCAGTTGACGGTTTGGCTGGAGATACTTTTGCGGGAATAATTTATTTCCACAATGGTGTTGTAGACACAACTGCTCACAATACTAATGTCAAAGTTAGTATGCCAGCAGTTTCAGCTGACAATAAGCTGGTTATAAATGCTTCAGTTTCGGCTGATGGCGTTTCAGCTGTTTCGGACAGCATGACAGTAAATTTAAATGAGAATGCTAAAGCGTCGTTAATCCCTGGCACTGTCCAGTGGTTTCCAAACTTTACCTCTTTCAGCGTGCCATCAGAAACTTTGCTTTACGGACAAAATGGCTCTGAGCTTTTCGGCCAGGGTTTAAATGTCGGTGATGTTCATGGTTGTTGGCAGTATATCGGCTATGTTGTCTTTCAGTTTAAAACTGAAGCATTGCCTTCTGCTAACATTGTCAAAAGTAAGATCGCAAAAAATCTTGCCACTGGCACTGAAGGTGTAAATATCTCAGCGAAAGCTGGGGATCAGGTCGTCTATACTTTGACGACAAAAAATACTGGTACAGCGTCTGCCAATGTTGCTGTAAGCGATGATATAAGCGATATTTTGGAGCTAGCTGATTTCAATGAAGCTTCAATTGGTGGAACTTTGTCTAATGGCATCCTGACATATCCAACAGTAAATATTACTGCTGGTGAAACAAATATCAGAACTTTCAAAGTAACACTGAAAAATCCACAGCCAAAGAATGCTCAAAATGGTAAACATTTTGATGGCATCATGGAAAATATCTATGGCAACATTGTCTTGGTAAAGATAGGCAAAATGCCATCAGTACGACTTGAGAAATCAGTCAGAAGTGTCACGATCAATGAAGCAGGATTTTCAAAAGAGAATCAAGCAAAACCAGGTGATGTCTTGGAATATCAAATATTCTTTTCAAACTCTGGTGAAAAGGCTGATGATGTCGTTATAAGTGATATCTTGCCGGCTAATGTTTCATTTGTGAGTGGTAGCGCTTCTATGACCAAGGGTGGTGTCAAAACTATCCTAAGTGATAAGGCACTATTTACTGGTGCTCAGATTGGCTCACTGAATCAAAATGAAGATGGTATTATCAAATTTAAAGTGAAAATATCGTCTGGTATTGCTACGGGTGAATTGCTAACGAATACAGCGATTCTTAAATTTGGCAAAGAAGTCCTCAAAGACACTGCCAGAACTAGAGTTGTTGTTACTCCAATTGAAGTTACTCCAGCGCTACCAATGACTGGACCAAGTACCCCAATATTAAGTTTGCTTTTCACTTTGACCGGAACTTTATCGATGTATTATCTAAAATCGAGAAAAGTCCTCTCACTGTTAAAAAGATAAGAACTAATAATAAAATCACCCCGCATCCGCGGGGTGATTTTATTATGGTTTTGTGTTAGGATATTTTTATGGAAGACCTAAGACAAAAAATAGAAGAGCTAAGAAAAATACTCAATATTGATCAGAAAAAAGAGAGTATTTTGGCAATTGAAAATGAGATGACTGAGCCAACATTTTGGTTAGATGAGGCCAAGGCAAACAAGAAGAATAAAGAGCTAAAAAATCTAAAGGATGAAGTCGGCCGTTTCGATGAAATAAGTGAGATTGCTGAAATCGCTGATGACAATGAGCTTGAATCTTTGAGCTCAGAGATTACTGAACTCGAAAAGCTAACTTTCTTTAGTGGTAAATTTGATCAACATAATGCAATTATAAATTTCTATGCTGGTGCTGGTGGTGACGATGCGCAAGACTGGACGGAGATGTTGCTTCGAATGTATTTGCGTTGGGCAGAACAAAACAATTTTGAGACTAATATTATTGATCAATCAAAGGGAGCTGAGGCTGGCATAAAGAGCGCGGTTTTAGAGATAAATGGCGCTTATGCTTATGGCAAATTGAATAGGGAATCGGGGGTTCATCGCTTAGTTAGACAATCGCCGTTTAATTCCAAGGCCTTGCGTCAGACGTCCTTCGCCCTTGTGCAGATATTGCCAGAGATTGAGGCAGACAACGAAGTCGTAATTGATCAAAATGATTTACGAATTGATGTCTATCGTGCTGGTGGCCATGGTGGCCAATCAGTTAATACGACCGATTCAGCGGTAAGAATAACTCATACTCCAACCGGTATCGTCGCTATTTGTCAAAACGAAAGAAGTCAATTACAAAATAAGGAAATGGCGATGAAGGTTTTGCGTTCACGTCTTGCCCAATTGATGATTGAACAACATAAAGAAAAAGTTGATGAGCTGAAGGGAAACTTTTCTTCGCCGGAGTGGGGCAATCAGATAAGATCATACGTTCTTCATCCATATAAATTAGTCAAGGATCATCGGACTGGTTTTGAATCAAAAAATCCAGATGATGTATTGGCCGGTAATATCGATGGTTTTATCAACGCAGAGTTAAAACAATTACAAAAATAATTAAGGTGTTCGGGAGGGGATATGATAAGTTCTTACTTTAGCAATATTGTTGACCACATCTTAACATTCATAAGAAATTTCTCTTGGCCGAATTTAAATTTCAGGCTTGACTTACAATCAAGAGAAATAGAGCTGATAATATGCATTCTCCTAATTTTATTTATCTCCTTTGCAGTTGATAGGCTTTTAGTTAATTCATTTTTTGGTATGGGTTATCGGTTGTTTGTTTCTCCTGGAGTAATACTGCACGAATTATCTCATGCGCTTCTTTGCTTTTTGACAGGGGCAAAGATAAAAAGTATTTCTTTATTTGACAAAGAAGGTGGGAGTGTCGAGCACGAACCATCAAAAATACCAATTATTGGTCCGATACTGATATCGATTGCGCCTTTTGTGGCTGGAGTTACAGCAATATATTTTCTCTCGAACTGGCTTGGTATGAAGCAATATGATTTTAATACGGCACTTTTTAAATATCAGGACATAGTCAGTTATTTTAAGAATTTAATAGCAACAATAAACTTGTCTGATTATAAAAATTGGGTAATTATTTATCTGGCTCTCTCTGTCGCTGTGACGATGACACCAAGCAAACAGGATATGAAAAATATCCTAATCCCAGTATCATTTCTCCTACTTTTGGCGGTTGCGACCTTTTATTTCAAACTTAGTTTTATGCAAATGATTAATTTCCCGACTGACCGAATTTTAGTTTTGCTCTCCCCAATATTATTATTGTTGATTTTAGCGCTTGTTTTCAGTATCATTATCTTTGCTTTAACAAAAGTTTTTAAGAACAAGTAAATAAATTATTAAGGAGACAGATGGTTGATTTTAGCAAAATTAAAGATTTATATGCCCTACAAAAAAAGGCAAAAGCAATTCAAAAAGAGCTCAAAGATATCGAGGTTGAAGCCTCTAGTAATGACGGCTGGGTAACAGTAGTTTTCAATGGTGAACAGCATCTCACAGAGATTCAAATTTCAGAGGATGCTCTTCGACCAGAGAACAAGAGAGAGCTTGAGAAAGATTTAAAGAATTCTATTTCACAGGCAATTTCTAGAGCGCAGGCTGTTGCAGCTGAGAAGATGAAAGATGTTGCAGGCGGATTAGGCATACCAGGGTTATAGTTAACAAAACCGAATGTCGAATCAGGCGAACCCGCCTGCAAAAGATGTTGCTTTAGCTACTGCGGGCAGGTAACGAATAACTAATATAAATTTGTATCATGAAATTAATTGTTGGTTTGGGCAATCCAGGTAAACAGTACGAAGGGACTAGGCATAATGCTGGCTTCTATTTTCTCGATCAAATTATTTGCGATAATCGACTTATGCCAGTAGGCGAGTGCCTTAATTTCCAAAAATCAGATAAATTTGAGGCACTAACAGTAGAGACTTTGCACAAAGGCGAAAAGATAATTTTCATCAAACCTCAAACTTATATGAATCTTTCTGGTACAGCAGTGCAAAAAATTATGGCTTTTTATAAAGCTGAGATATCTGACCTGATGGTTGTGTCTGATGATAAGGATTTACCTCTTGGAACAGCAAGAGTTCGTCACGAAGGATCGAGCGGTGGCCAAAAAGGACTACAAAATATTATTAATATTTTGGGAAATAATGAATTCCTGCGGATTAGAATCGGCATAAATGCGATTGGTGGAGATGCAGATCAGCCTGAAGCAAAAATGAATAATATCGATACAGCTGACTTTGTGTTGTCGAAATTTACACCACGAGAAATACCATTATTCAAAAATATTATTGACGAAGCTATAAATTATGTTGTGCCTTTTCTTGGTGGCGAAGAGGAAATCCCGGCACATACACTTTTGGTGAAGGTGGATTCTCTTTAAAATATAGAGAAACAACTTTTGCCAAAAAAAATCTCCAGTGTCCCTGGAGTTTTTTCTTTTTATCAGGGCTTGGCAACAGGAAGTTGCGTTATAAGATAGGGGATAATTATCTTAATAAAATTGCTCGGTTTGATTCCGAGGGCTCTGACCAATCCGTCCCTTGCTAAATGGCAGGGGATTTCCTTGTCAAAAACTAGTTTTTTTGTTATAAGAAGAGAGTATTAATAAATTAAGTGGGAGTCTTGGCGCATTAAAGTGTGTCAGACGTTTGTACCACAAAGGAGACAAATGGTTAAAAAAGAAACGAAAAAGACAGAGGAAGTCGCAGAAGTAGTTGCTCCAGAAGCAACTGTTGAGCTTTCTGAAAAAGAGGTGCTAAAACAAGCTGAAGAGCGTGAGAAAGCACGTAAAGCTCAAGAAGAGGCTGAAAAAGAAGCCAAAAAAGAAGAAGAGAAAAAAGAGAAAGCTGAAGAGCGCGAAGAAAAAATTGCTCGAAAAGTTCAAAAAAGAGTTAAGCCAAGACATGGCAAAAAATACCGAAAAATTGCTGAGAAGGTAGAAAAAGACAAAGAGTATACCGCTGAGGAAGCTATTGCTCTTGCTCTCGAAACAAATCCAACAAAATTTGATGCAACTGTTGAGATGCACATCAAATTAAATATCAAAGAGAAAAATACTCGTGGCATGGTAGTTTTGCCAGGTGGCGTAATTAAAGAAAAAAATGTTTTAGAGGTTGTTGAGGAAAATGTTGACGAGGTCGTTGCTAATGTTAAAGCTGGAAAAATAGATTTTGACATTATGATCGCTGATATCAAGGTTATGCCAAAATTAGCTCAATTAGCTAAAGTCTTGGGTCCTAAAGGACTTATGCCTTCACCAAAAGCCGGCACTGTTGTGCCTGATGTAAAAAAAGCCGCCGCTGAATTAAAGGGTGGAAAAGTCGAGTTTCGAGCTGATAAATTAAATATTGTTCATATGACTATCGGCAAACTTTCATTTGGTGCTGAAAAAATGAAAATGAATTTCGATGCTATCATCGCTCATTTGCCAAAGAGAATTGATTCGATTTATTTATCGACAACAATGGGTCCTGGCATCAAAGTTAGCAAAAAATAATACAGTGTAAAGATACAGTGCTAAATATAAAAAGTCACCAAGGCATAAACACCGAGGTGACTTTTTACTGTTATAAAAACGTTGACAATAATTAGATTCATTGCTATAGTAGTTCTGTCCCATTGACCACCAGCATTCATTCGATTGAAGTAAGTCTCGTGTAGGATATATAGTTAAAAGTTTATAAAGTAAAAAGTTATAAAGTTTTAGTAATGTATTCTGCGCTGGTCGTAGAATATTTTTAGTTACTCAAATAAAGGATAAAAATGGCAAAAACCAAGCAAAAAAAAGAAGAGTTAATTTCAAAACTAGATAATCAATTACAGATTGCTAAATCAGCAGTTATTGTTGATTACAAAGGTTTGAAAGTTAACGAAACTGAGGAATTGAGAAACATTCTGAGAGCAAAAGGCGTTCAGTTCAATGTTTCAAAAAATACCTTAGTAAAGATCGCTTTGACAAAACACGGTATTGAATTCGATGAGAGTATTTTCAAAAGACCTGTAGCAATCGCTTTTGCAATGGAAGATGAAATTGCTCCAGCAAAAGAAATCGATCTTTTCGCTAAGAAGCATGAAGCTATCGAAATTCTAGCTGGTATCTTGGAGAACAAGATGATTGACGCATCAGCTGTCAAGAGACTTGCTCTATTGCCTAGCAGAGAAGAATTATT
>CAYPDD010000005.1:0-13218 GCA_964409395.1 uncultured Candidatus Saccharibacteria bacterium
GTCAAAGATTTATTTTTGACCAAGGGGATTAGGACGACTGCCGCCTCCAAGATATTAGAAGACCATATTCCTATTTATGAATCAACAGTAACACGAAAATTATGGGAAGCCGGGGCGGTTTTGATCGGTAAAACTAATTTAGACCAATTTGCGATGGGATCCTCAACAGAGACTTCGGCTTACAATACAGCGACTGAATTTGATTCAACCACAAGAAACCCCTGGGACCTAAGTAGAATCCCTGGTGGTTCATCTGGTGGCTCAGCAGCGGCAGTTGCGGGCGATATGTGTACGGCGGCTATTGGTACTGATACTGGTGGTTCGATCAGACAGCCAGCTAGTCACTGTTCGATAACCGGTCTCAAACCAACTTATGGCCGTGTTTCTCGTGATGGCACGATTGCGATGGCCTCATCTCTTGATCAGGCTGGCCCAATGACGAAAACAGTCGAGGACTCAGCTATATTGCTTAAATATATTTCCGGTTATGACGATTGTGATTCGACTAGCTCGACAAAAGAAATTCCAAATTATTCTCACGACTTAAAGTCTGATATCAAAGGTCTGCGTATTGGCGTACCAAAAGAATTCTTCAAGGAAGGGCTTGAGCCGGAAGTCAAAAAAGTAGTTGAAACTGCGATTAAAGAGTTGGAGAAATTAGGCGCAACTATTTCAGAAGTTTCTTTGCCTATGGCTCACTTTGCACTTGCTGTTTACTATATTTTGATGCCAGCGGAGGTAAGTTCAAATCTTGCGAGATACGACGGAATTCGTTTCGGCTTATCGACCATTAAGAAAAATAAGAAACAAATACTTGAACAGGTCTATGAACAATCGAGAGCAGAGGGTTTTGGCGATGAAGCCAAACGTCGTATTATGCTCGGAAGTTATGTTCTTTCGGCTGGCTATTATGACGCTTATTATCGAAAAGCGCAAAAGATTAGAACTTTGATCAAAGAAGAGTTTGAAAATATTTTCAAAGATGTTGATCTTTTGGCCACTCCGGTATCACCAGTCCCAGCTTTTAAAGTTGGTGAGAAATCAGACGATCCTCTAAGTATGTACCTGTCTGATATTATGACGGTTCCCGCAAATCCAGCAGGTTTGCCAGCGATCAGTATCCCAGCGGGTTTTGTGACCAAGGATAATATGGAACTTCCTGTCGGTCTGCAATTGATTGGTCCGATGTGGGGCGAGCAGGTGTTGTTAAATACCGGCTATGCTTTTCAGCAATCGACAGATTGGCATAAAAGAAAACCAGAGATAAGTTAAAAAGTTTATAAAATTATAAGATAGGAAGTTAATAAATTATGGGAAAAAGAGCGAAAATCAGGAGGGAAAAGAGGGAATCGGTTGAAAAAGAGCGAAAAGATTTTATCAAAAGACTTGAAACAGAGAAAAATCCTTTTGCTAATTTTTGGAAGAAACTCAATGTTTGGGTCTATGTTGTTTGCCTCCTTTTGGTCATCGCTTTTCCATTTATCAGAAAGGATGAATTAGTCATGGGAGATCAAGCAATCATACATACATCGATGGGGGATGTAGAAGTCGAGTTATATAAAAACGATGCGCCTAAGACGGTCGATAATTTTGTTAAGTTATCTCAAAACGGTTATTACGACGAGCTGACCTGGCATCGAGTGATTCAAGGTTTTATGATTCAGGGTGGCGATCCGTCAGGTGATGGAACGGGTGGCGAAAGTGCCGGTGGCGGATATCTTGCAGATGAAATAAACCCAGCTAGCCTTGGTTTGTCGGCAAGTCAGATAGCAGAGCTAGAGAAAACTGGCTATAAATATGACTCAAAATTGAAATCTCACAAGATGGATGTTGGTTCTTTGGCGATGGCAAACTCTGGCCCAGATACAAATGGCAGTCAGTTTTTTATTGTGACTGAGAAAGCCCAGCCTCATCTAGACGGTAAACATACAGTTTTCGGTAAGGTAAAAAGCGGTTTAGACATCGTCAAGAGAATATCGGATGTTGCAGTGGATGAAAACGATAAACCGATTGAGCCAGTGCTGATTAATTCGATAGAAATTAAGTAAATAAAACATTAAATGTCATACAACAGTCCAAATTACAAAGGCAAAAAAAATCAAAATCAGCAGACGTTTTTGGGAATTGTGGTGATTGGTCTTTTAAAGATAATCTGGTGGATTGTCACGTTGCCATTTAAAGGAATAAAATTTGGCAAGGGAAAGTCAGATTTGTCTCTCGAAGATAAAAATTATATTACTGCCAAAAGGTTAGAGATAGAAAAAATGCTCAATACGGAGAATCAGATTGAGCTAAAACATACAGTAATGGAGGCCGACAAATTGGTTGACTATGCGATGCAGACTATTGGTTATTCAGGTGCGACATTTGCTGATCGTCTTAAAGTTGCTCAACCTTTTGTAGATAGTTATTTGTATGATGGAATTTGGCAGGGACATAAGGTTAGGAACCAGATAGCTCATGAACAGGGATATCAAATATCAAATACTGAGCTGAGAACGGCCGCGAGAAAACTATTAAATTATATAAAGACATTATGAGCGAGATATGCGAAGTTGGTGAGCAATTAAGCCAGGAAGAAATCTCGAAGCAGATAGAAGAGCTGATTATTGCATTACGACCATATAACAACCTAAAAGCTTCGGTTATGCATAATAAACACCATGGTATGGTCATGGTTGAGACTAATACCAAACTATTAAAGGGCGAGAACGAAGATGCTGAGAAATTCCGGCAGGCCGTGGAAAGGTGGAAAGAGTATTCTCATGAATTGCGTGAGGGAATGGCTGTTGTTGGACTAGAGCCGGGACATGGCTATGCGTATCAAGATATTAAGGCAAGAACTGATAGACGCATGGCAGATTTAACTTTTTTGAGAGAGTATTACGAGAAAATAAAAAATTTACGCGAGAGACTTCATTATAAAAACGGTAAGGATGGGGAGATTCTCTGGGATCAAAATATTATGGGAACAATATTTGACGGTGAAAAAAATTAATCTTCAATAATTATGGCAAATTTACAAACAAAAATGGATTCGACTACGCTCACCACAAAGATTGGTTTAGAAATACATGTCCAGCTGAAAACTAAGAGCAAGATGTTTTGTCGTTGCGACAATAATGCTGAAGGTAAGACACCTAACACATTAGTTTGTCCTGTTTGTCTTGGTTTGCCTGGTGCATTGCCAATGGCAAATATGCAGGCGATATTATGGACGATGAAAACTGGCTTGGCGCTTGGTTGCGAAATTCCTAAGGTTGCTAAGTTCGATCGAAAACATTATTTTTATCCTGATTTGCCAAAGGGTTATCAGATTTCACAATATGATGAGCCATTTTGCGTTGGCGGATTTTTAGAGGTTGATGGGGTAAAGCTTCGGCTGAACAGAATTCATCTGGAAGAGGACGCTGGTAAGTTGAATCATATCGGAGAGGAAAGTCTGGTTGATTTAAATCGAGCAGGCACACCGCTTATGGAGATTGTAACTGAGCCAGATTTAACTTCGGCTTCGCAGGCTGGTGAATTTTTGCGTAAATTACAGAAAATAGTTCGTGATGTTGTAGAAGTCTCAGAGGCGAGCATGGAAAAGGGTCATATGCGATGCGATGCGAATATCTCTGTTTCTGATGAAAAGGGTTTTATGTCTCCAATAGTAGAAATAAAAAATATTAATTCATTTAGATTTGTTGAAAAAGCTCTCACTCTGGTTGATGCTCAATTGCGTGAAGATTATGCCAATTGGCCAGCAAATGGTGGTAAAGAAACTTGGGGCTACGATAGTGAAAAAAATAAAGTTTATCTACAACGACGAAAAGAGGAAGCAGCAGATTATCGATATTTTCCCTGTCCTGATTTGCCACCGGTAGATTCGAGCCAATTTGATCTCGAGGCTCTAAAGGCTGAGATTAGCGAGAACGAAGAGGAGAAAATTGGTAATTTAGTGAAACTAGGGATTGCCGAAAGCGATGCTAAGGTCTTGGCACAGGATAAATTGAAGGGTAAATTATTCTCTGAGATTGCCGTTGTTGCTGAGACGGACCATTCATTTATTGCAAAAACGATCGTTCATAATTATTTCGGTTTTCAGATTAATGATGATGATATGAATAAAGTCTCAGAGTATGGAAAAGCGATTAAGTCGCTAAAAGATAATAAAATTTCAAAATCAATTTTTGGAGAAATCGCCGTTAAAATTCATAACAGTGATGAGTCTTTCGAAAGTATTTTAGAAAGTCTCGGTGGTGGTCAGATAGATGACGCTTCAAGTCTGGAGACGATGGTTGATGCTATCATCTCTGCTAATCCAAAAGAAGTCGAAGCTTACCGCTCGGGTAAGACGGCGTTAATAGGCTTTTTTGTTGGTCAGGTAATGAAGGAGAGCAAGGGCAAAGCTAATCCACAGGTTATTAACAAAATATTAAAAGAAAAATTATGAAAGAAAAAACTAGCGAAATAAAAAAAGAGTTTCTAAAGACGATGATTCAGCTTGCAACTGCCGGTTTTGGTCTAGCAGCGGCTTTGGCTTGGAACGCGACCATTCAGAGCATTATCAAGCAGATTGTGCCTGAAAACGGAAATGATATTATTTCGCAATTAATTTATGCGTTGATAGTGACAGCTATCGCAGTGTTGGTTACTTACTCTCTCGGCAAGATGTTGCAGGAAGAAACAGGGAAGAAGAAATAGTTTTTCTCTCTCTGCCGTTGTTATGACATCAATTTTGTCATATAATTAAATCTGTCTTTTTTAATTTTAATTTAAGAAAAGGAGAGGATGGACACCGAACTATTGCTTCAAATTTTGTACATTTTCTTAATTATTGCGACTATTTTTCTGATAGCAGTTTTGTGGCGAATCTTTGGGGTTCTCAGCAATTTCAAAGAAACCTCCGATATAATTTTAAAAAGGGTGAAAGAGCTGGATGAGTCTATCTCTAAGGCCAAATCTACGCTTTTGGGTTTTCTTGAGGGGATTAAAAATTTTATTTATTCATTGGAATTTGTAAAGAAATTTAAAAATACTATAGATAATAATAAAGGAGAATAATGGCTAACGATAATAAGAAATTTGTTCTTGGAGCAGTGATAGGGGCAGCTGCTGGTGCGATTGCTGGTATATTATTTGCGCCAAAAAGTGGCAAAGAAACAAGAAAAATAATTGGCGAAAAGGCAAAAGAATATTCAGAAAAAGGTAAGGAAATGTTAGAAAAAGGCCAAGTTATTGCTCGAGAAAAGGTCAAAGAAGTGGCTGATGATATTTCTAAAAAAATGGATAAATAAGGAACAATATGCCAAAAATTGATTTTGAAGATCCAACTTTTGATCAAACCGCAAAAAGAAATAAGCCTGCGCCCAGAAACAAAACGGCTCAATTAGTTTTTGTAGTCACTGCGGTCATATTGATTTTTATTGCAGGTTCGGTCGGCGGAGTTGGCGGAGTTTTATTTTTTTCTGCTAACAATGGCGAATTTGCCAAGAAGTTAGGGATTAATTTTAAGAATTTGACTATTCCAACTACTAGCACTCAAAAAATTGTTGTGGAGGAGTCGAATGCAATTATTGACGCTGCCAATAAAGTTTCTGATGCAGTTGTCTCCATAACGCTAAAGAAAACTGTGACTGACATTTTTGGTCAACAATATCAATCAGAGGGTGCTGGCTCCGGTTTTATTATCACAAGTGATGGCCTTATTTTGACGAATAAACATGTTGTTAGCGATACAGCTGCTAAATATGCGGTTGTGACAAAAGACGGTAAGACTTACGATGCAGTGGTCCAATCGCTTGATCCGATAAATGATTTAGCAGTGATTAAGATAGAGGCGAGAAATCTGCCAGTTGTTGAGCTCGGTGACTCTGAGCAATTAAAAGTTGGTCAGTGGGTTGTGGCCATCGGCAATGCTCTTGGACAATTTCAAAATACAGTGACGGCTGGTGTTATCTCTGCAAAAGACCGAAAGATCGAAGCGTCTGATCAGAGCGGACAGGGTCAGGAAACTTTAAGTAATTTATTACAGACTGATACAGCTATAAATCAGGGCAATTCTGGCGGTCCGTTGGTCAATTTGGCCGGACAGGTTATCGGTATAAATACGGCCGTTGCAGCTGGGGCACAGGGAATCGGCTTTGCTATTCCTGTTAATTCAGCTAAATCAGCTATCGACAGCATCAAAAAAACTGGTCGTATTATTCGACCTTATCTGGGAGTAAGATATTTCGAAATTACGCCAGCTATTGCTAAAGAAAATAATCTTTCTGTTAATTACGGTGCGCTCGTCCAGCGTGGAAAAGGGCTTACAAGTTTTGCAGTAGTACCAGGTTCTCCGGCTGACAAAGCAGGCTTGGTTGAGAATGACATTATCATTGAAGTAAATGGCGAAAAAATAGATGAGACACATACATTGATCGATCTTGTCCAGAAATACCAAGTCGGGGAAGACATCAAGATAAAAATTATGTCTAAAGGGCAAGAAAAAGAAGTCAAGGTAAAATTGGAAGAGAGCAAATAGACAAAAGTTTTCAAGTTATAAAGTTAAAAGTTCATAAAGTATGAGAGAGCCCGCCTCAAAGGCGGGTTTTCTTATATCTTATATTTGGTATTATGTAAGAGTCTATCTGGTGATAGACTCTGAAAAAGTAATTAATAGATTGGTTTAACATGAGTGATATTAAATTAGATTGTAGTGGAATTGATCAATTTGTGAGTGTCGATGAGATGAATTTGATACAAGGCAAAGCTTCTGAGGCATATCAAAAAATTACCAAAGAGAATTGCGAGGGTAGCGAAATGCTTGGTTTTGTTGGATTACCGACGGATTATGATAAAGATGAATTCACTCGAATTCAGGCAACAGCTGAAAAGATTAGAGAAAATTCTGACGTACTGATTGTGATTGGCATCGGTGGTTCATATTTGGGGGCTCGAGCGGTAATAGAGGCCTTAAAACCAAATTTGTATAATAATTTGGATAAGGAAGCAAGAGATTGTCCAGAGATATATTTTGCTGGTCAAAATATGAGTGGTTCATATCTATCTGACCTTCTGGAGGTTATCAAAGATAAAGATATTTCAATCAACGTTATCTCAAAATCAGGGACAACAACTGAGCCAGCAATAGCTTTTAGAATATTCAAGAAACTTTTAGAGGTGAAATACGGTAAGTCCGGAGCGAAAGAAAGAATTTTTGCCACGACAGATAGTGAGGTGGGAGCGCTAAAGTCTTTGGCCGACAAAGAGGGTTATGAAACTTTTGTTGTTCCAAACAACATCGGCGGGCGTTTTTCTGTCCTGACCGCGGTCGGTCTTTTGCCAATTGCAGTTGCTGGCATCGACATCGAGGCACTTTTGGCCGGCGCTAAGATAGGGCAAGATGCTTATGCAGAAGACGGGCTGGATAATAATGTTAATAAATACGCGGTAGCCAGAAATATTCTTTATCAAAAAGGCAAAAAGATAGAAATTTTTGCTAATTATGAACCGAAATTACATTATTTCTCAGAATGGCTAAAGCAACTTTTTGGCGAAAGTGAGGGGAAAAATGGCAAAGGCATTTTTCCGGTAGCTGTTGATTTTTCGACCGATTTACATTCACTTGGCCAATATATTCAGGAAGGGGAACGAACAATTTTTGAAACAGTTTTGTTTGTCGAAAAGAGCGCCGAAGACATTATGATCCCAGAATCAGCGGATGATACCGATGGTTTTAATTTTATTGCTGGCAAGACTCTAAGTTCAGTTAACGAAACGGCAATGACGGCAACAGTGGCGGCGCATGTTGGTGGTGGAGTTCCGAATATAGTGATTAATATTTCTGAGCTAACTCCATTTTGTCTTGGTCAACTCATTTATTTTTTCGAAAAATCATGCGCTATGAGTGCCTATATATTGGGAGTTAATCCCTTTAATCAACCAGGTGTCGAGGTCTATAAGAAAAATATGTTCAAGCTTCTTGGCAAAACAGAACCTAGTGTTAGGTAGAAGCTTGTTGATGATAAACTATTTTATTGTAACTTTTAGATAACGTTCCCATTTTGCGAGGTCTTTCCATGCCGATATATTAGCACTCGGGAAGACACTTTTTGCGAATACGGCTATATCATCAGTATTTCTAGGGTCCAATTCCAATAAGATAGAACCACCTGGTTTTAATCGGTCTTTTGAATCTAAAATAAATCTTTTGATGACTTCGCTACCGTTATCGCCAGCGAATATCGCAATCTTTGGTTCAAATTTAATTGTACTTTCTGGATCTAGTTTTCGACTATAGGGAACGTAGGGAAGATTAGCGACAATAAGGTCGAATTTTTTGTGTAGTAAGCGATTAGAAAAAAGATCAGAATGAATAAACCTAGGATTGTTGGATTGTTGGATTGTTGGATTGTCATTGAGTAATCGTTTTGCATTTAATTTGGCAACTCTCAGGGCACTTTTAGAAATATCTGAGGCATAAAAAGAGAATCGTTGCATTGCTGTATCTTTGTATCGTTTTTTGAGCTCCAGAAATAGTAAAACTATTAGACAACCTGAGCCAGTTCCAACATCTAGAATATCGAATCTGGAATATTGATTATTGGGTAATTGCTTTTTCCCCATATTCAATAATCTATATTCAGTAATTTTTAGTGCTTCTTCAATCAAATTTTCTGTTTCTGGGCGGGGGATAAGAACATTTTTGTTAACAACAAAATCTAAACCATAAAATTCTTTGTGGCCAGTGATATAAGCGATTGGCTCGCCTTTTTTTCGTCTATTTATAAGTCTTTTTAATTTACTATATTGGGCATTTGTTAATGGCTCAAGTGGATGAGAAAATAGAAAAGTCCTGTCTTTGCCAAGGACATTTTCGATTAAAATATTTGCATCCAGCTCGGGAGTTGGAGAGCCAGAAGATTTTAACTCGAGAACGTTTTTTTTGTAAAACTGTGAAATATTCATCAGCGTTTATGAGTGCATCGCCAATTTGCATGCCTGGTCCTCATTCATCAAAGACTCAAAAATAGAGTCGAGATCGCCATCCATAATATTTTGGAGAGAGTGCCATGATTGATTGATCCGGTGGTCAGTCAAACGATCTTGAGGGAAGTTGTAGGTTCTGATTTTCTCAGATCGATCGCCTGTCCCAACCTGTGAACTTCGCAGGTCTTTTCGTTCATTGTGTAATTTTTCTTCAAGATTGGCCAATATTCTAGAACGAAGAATACTCATCGCCTTTTCTTTGTTTTTTAACTGACTTCTTTCGTCCTGGCACTGAACAACGGTATTTGTTGGCAAATGGGTGATACGAACAGCCGAATAGGTTGTATTAACTGACTGTCCACCAGCTCCGCCGGAACAGAAGGTATCAATTCTTAGATCCTCTGTTTTTATATCGACATCAGCCTCTTCAGCCTCTGGCATCACAGCTACAGTAGTTGTCGAAGTGTGAACACGACCCTGTTTCTCAGTCTCTGGGACACGCTGAACGCGGTGGACGCCTGATTCGTATTTCATTTTTGAATATACTTTGCTGCCGCTAATTTCAAAGGTAACGTATTTCATTCCGCCAATTGCCGTTGCTTGAGACTCTAGAATATTAGCTTTCCAGCTTTGTCGTTCAGCATATCTAGTGTACATTCGAAACATTTCAGCCGCAAAAAGCTCTGATTCGTCCCCGCCTGCGCCCGGTCTAATCTCGATAATTACATTTTTTTCATCATTTGGGTCTTTTGGCAGAAGGGCAATCTGAAGGTCGCTTTGAATTTTTTCTTCCTCAATAGTCAGGGCTGTTATCTCTTCTCTCGCCATTTCTTGGAGATCTAGATCGGCATTTTCCAATATTTCATTGCTCTCTTCAATATTTTTCTTTATGTCAAAATAGTGGTTGATCAGGTCAGCCACTTCTTGCAAGCTTGATTTTTCGCGAGCCAGTCGAGTAAACTCTGACTGATTTGCAATTATTTCAGGATTTTGAAGCTGAAGCACAAGCTCGTCATAGCGATTTAAAATTTTTTTGAGTTTTTCTTTATTCATCTTTACGCTCGCATATTTTTATTTCTAGGCGCTCTCAGGGAACATGCGCTTGCAACCGTCGAAATAAAATAAGCTCGCTCCATATTAAAGGTTTTTATCTTCTAGCCTAGTCGGTCTACCTCGATAGTTCGGGGGCCGGCGCTTACAAAAGTTCAACCCATTATTCGTTAATTATTGTTAGCAAAAATCGACCTACGTCTTTCATTATTATAAAAGATTTCAGCCGATTTTAATATATGAGACCTAACTATTTCTCTTCTTTTTTCTCTTCTTTTTCTTTAGTAGGAGCTACCTTTTGAGAAGCTTTTTTAGCAGCCTCTGCTTGCATTTTCTTAGATGCTTCCATCTTTGCTTTGAATTTATCAACTCGTCCTGCAGTGTCAACAAGCTTTTGCTTGCCAGTGAAGAATGGGTGACATTGAGAGCAGATTTCAACAGAAATGCTTTCTTGTGTTGAGCCAGCTGCAAAAGTAGCGCCACAGGCGCATTTTATATCAGCAAGTTCATTGTATTTTGGGTGAATGTCTTTTTTCATAACTTTTTCCTAATTTTTTTACAGGCTTAACTTTAGCACACTCTTGATTCCAAGTCAATATTATGTTACTCTCTAAAAAGATTAGCAAGGGGAAATCTACACGCTCATCTCAAAGTTTCTCTCCGGTGTTATCGGAGTCGCGTTGAGCGGATGTGATTAAAAAGAAGCTTAAAGTATTAATTAATTTTTAAATAGTCCCCCGAAGGGGGATCTCCCTTTGGGAGAAAAGGAATTTTGTAATGGTAATACCATCACTTCGTGAGATGCTTGATGCAGGTGTGCACTTCGGCCATAAAACTAGCCGATGGCACCCAAAAATGGCTCCTTATATCTTTATCTCGAAATCAGGAGTTCATGTTATTAATTTAGAGAAAACTACTGAAAAACTTCAGGAAGCTTTGAATTTTATCGAGAAAGAAGCTTTGGCTGGAAAGACATTTGTTTTTGTCGGTACAAAGAAACAGTCTGGCGATATTATCAAAGAAGCAGCAATCTCTGCTGATATGCCATATGTAAGCTCTCGTTGGCTTGGCGGAACAATCACTAATTTTGATGCTATCCGAAACGCAACTAAGAAATTCAAAAAACAAAAAGAAGAGATTGAGAACGAAGAAAAATCATCTCTAAATAAGAGTGAACTTTCAAAGCTTCGTAAAGAAGTTGCCCGCGGTGAAAAATTCTTAGGTGGTTTGGTCAGCCTTGATCGAAAACCTGACGGCTTAATCCTTTTCGGCTCTCACGATGAAGTGATTGCTTTAAAAGAAGCTAAAAATGGTAAGATTCCAGTTATCGCTATCGTCGATACTAATGCTAACCCAAATGATGTCGAATTTCCTATCCCAGCAAATGACGATGCAACTAAATCAGTGAAACTTTTTGCTGAATTATTCGCAAAGACGATCAAGGCTGCGAGAGAAAAAACTGCAAAAATGGCTGAGAAGAAATAACAGACGTTTTTAAATTATCTCAACTCTTTGAGATAACAAACTAAACAAACAAAAGGAGTTAATATGGCTATTACTGCAAAACAAATTGCTGAACTTCGTGAGAGAACTGGCAGCGGTATGATGGACTGCAAAAATGCTCTTGTTGAAGCCAACGGCGATGCCGAAAAAGCAATTGAAGTTCTTCGCAAAAAAGGTATGGCGAAGGCTGCAAAAAAAGCTGATCGTGAAGCCCGAGAAGGAATTATCGAATCTTATATTCATTCAAATGGTAAAATTGGCGTCTTGGTAGAGGTGCTTTCTGAGACTGATTTTGTTGCAAAAAATGATGAATTCAAGACTTTTGCTCACGATGTAGCACTTCATATCGCGGCGATGAACCCAAAATATCTAAAACCTGAAGATGCAAATGCTGACGAGGTTGCAAAAGAGAAGGCTATTTATCTTGAAGAAGTTAAAGCTAGCGGCAAACCTGCCAATATTGCTGAAAAGATTGTTGAAGGAAAAATCAAAAAGTTTACTGATGATGGCGCACTTTTATGCCAACCATTCGTAAAAGATCCTTCAAAGACAATTCAGGAATTACTGAATGAGAAAATTGCTAAAATTGGTGAGAAGCTCGAGATCAAGAGATTTATTCGATTCGAAATTGAGAGCTAAGAGTTAGAATATTAAATATCAAAACTATGCGAAAATAAGCTGCTTAAAGGCGGCTTATTTTTTTTAAATAATTTCTATCAGAGGAAAGAGGCTCTTTCCGATGTCGCCCCTTTCCTCTGATGACTCCTATTCCTACTCGGTATAGCGGTCGCCTTTCTTCCTAAAAAATTAAACTCGTTTTACTCAGACAATAATTTTTTAGGATGCAGTGGCACTAATATATTATTATAATCCTATAAGGGGTGACAAACAGCCAGCTTTCGGCTAATATGAGTTTATGAAATACAAACGAATACTCTTAAAACTTTCCGGTGAAATGTTACTTGGCAATGACCATAATATTGATCCGCAAATGTGTGATTTTATCGCCAAGGAGGTCAAAACTTTGGCCGACGATGGTGTCCAAGTGGTAATTGTTTTGGGCGGAGGAAATATTTTTCGAGGCCGAGCAGCTGAGGAACATGGCATGAAGCGTACAACTGGTGATTATATCGGGATGTTGGCGACAGTAATGAATTCATTAGCATTGCGAAGTGCTTTTTCCAAAGTTGGTGTTGAATCTCGTGTGGCTTCAGCGTTGGATATGCCAAAGGTTTGCGAGCCATATATCCGTGACAAAGCGATGAGACATTTGGAAAAGGGTAGAGTTGTGATAGCAGCGGCTGGTAGTGGTAACCCATATTTTTCAACTGATACAGCGGCCGCTATCCGAGCTTGCGAGCTTGATTGTGAAATTGTCTTCAAGGCGACCAAAGTTGATGGTATCTATGATAAAGATCCGATGAAAAATAAGGACGCAGTTAAATTCAAAGAGTTATCCTATCTTGATGTTATAAACAAGAAAATCGAGGTTATGGACAGCACGGCGACGGCCCTGTGTATGGATAATAATATACCTATATATGTTTTTGAGCTGATGAAAAAGGGTAATATCAAGAGAGCCGTTCTGGGTGAAGAAATTGGGACAATAGTTAGGTAAAAAAACTAATATCGAATCAATCGAATAAAGCGAATAATAAATTGTATAAAACAAAATTACAATTCCCTATCTGAATTAATTTTTGATTT
>CAYPDD010000005.1:13228-14741 GCA_964409395.1 uncultured Candidatus Saccharibacteria bacterium
ATTTTCAAGTATCGATTACCAATTTTCAATTAATGATCAATTGAAAAATAAATGAAAAATGAAAAATGATAATTATTAAAGGAATGCTATGATTGAGCAAATACTTAAGGAAGTTAGACCTCGAATGAAGAGTGCGATTGAGAATCTAGAGACTGAATTGTCTCGAATTCGAACTGGAAGGGCGAATCCAGCCATTTTGGATGGTATTATGGTTTCATACTATGGAACTAATACACCAATCAAAGAGGTTGGTACTATCTCTGTCCCTGAGGCAAATCAAATTACAATTAAGCCATGGGACAGAAACGCTTTAGCGCCGATTGAAACTGCTATCAAAAATTCTGATATTGGCATAAACCCGATAAACGATGGCGTCCAAGTCAGATTAGTCTTGCCGGCGATGACCGAGGAAAGACGAAAAGAGATTGCTATAACGGTCAAGAAAAACGGAGAAGAAGCGAAAATTTCTCTGCGCAACGCTCGTAAAGATGCTTGGGATAAAGTTCAAACAGGATTGAAAAACAAAGAAGTGACGGAAGATGATAAATATCGGGCTGAAGATGAGCTTAATAAAATTATTGATGAGATGAACAAGGAAATTGATCGAGTCGTTGTTGCCAAAGAAGCTGAAATAATGAAAATATAACGGAGGAAGATGATACTTACAATTGTTGCTTTCATATTTGTCATAGGTGTTTTGATAACGGTTCATGAACTCGGCCATTTTTTAGCCGCTAAAGCTTGTGGCGTTAAAGTAGAAGAATTTTCTATCGGTTTTCGGCCAAGGATTCTTTCTTTTAAGAGACAGGAAACTAAATATACAATTGGCGCTTTACCACTTGGCGGATATGTCCAAATGTTGGGAGAAAATAGCGCTTCAAAGGATCCAAGATCTTTTAATAATCAAACCCCAGGAAAAAGATTTTTTATCAGTATCGCTGGTGTTGTAATGAATTTTGTTTTGGCATGGTTGCTAATCTCTATTGGCCTTTCTATCGGTATGACACCACTAGCCACCCCTTCTGATCAGGTGCCCGGTCAAAAGCTAAAATCTCAGATATTTATTGCTGAAATACAGAAGGATTCTTCGGCTGACAAGGCCGGACTTCAGGCTGGTGATGAACTAATTAAGGGCGTATCAAGTTCTGAAAGTGTTGACTTTAAATCGGTCGGCGATGTAAGTGCCTTCACTCAAAAAAATATAGGTGCCGAGGTAAAGTTTGAAGTTAAAAGACAAAATGAAAAAATAGAAAAACAGGTCAAGATATCTTCCAACAAAGAAGCTCCTCTAGGCGTCGGGATACAGGATCAGGCTGTCGTAAGAGTGCCTTTCTATAAAGCGCCACTTGTAGCTGCTCAGGAAGTTTATCTAATCACGGGCGCAATGTTCTCATTTTTGGGTGATTTCTTCAAACAACTTTTTGTCACAGGCAAAATATCTGATCAGGTCGGCGGACCAGTTGCGATATTTAGTGTTAGTGGAGACGCAGCTCGGGCTGGCTGGATGTCATAT
>CAYPDD010000005.1:14751-18341 GCA_964409395.1 uncultured Candidatus Saccharibacteria bacterium
ATGATTATGCTTTCAATCAACTTGGGTCTTGTAAACATTTTGCCATTCCCGGCACTTGATGGCAGTCGTGCACTATTTATTATCTTTGAGAAAATATTTGGCAAGCGTGTTGTAAAAGAAAATGTGGAAAATATGATACACACGATAGGTTTTGCTCTGCTAATACTCCTGATTATTGCAATAACTTATAAAGATATAATCCGTCTGATTAAAAATTAAATCTAAATTCAAATAGGAATTTCCTATGAAACAATCACAATTATTTCTGAAAACGAGAAAAGAAGTCCCTGCGGATGCTGACTCAATCAATGCCTCATATTTGGTGAGGGCTGGTTTTGTCCATAAGCATATGGCTGGCGCCTATGCACTTTTACCTCTTGGCTTGAGAGTCTACAAAAAAATAGAGAAAATCATCAGAGAAGAGATGGACGCCGTTGGTGGCCAAGAAATTTTGATGAATGTATTGCAACCAAAGGAGCTTTGGCAGGAGACTGGTCGTTGGGAATCAGCGATTGATGTTTTCTATAAATTGACTGATAGCCGGGGCAAAGAACTAAATTTAGCGCCAACTCATGAAGAGGAGGTAACTGATATTGTGCGAAAAAACATTCGGTCCTACAAAGATCTACCTTTTGCTCTCTATCAAATTCAGACAAAATTTCGAAATGAGCCAAGAGTAAAATCTGGCCTACTGAGAGGTCGCGAATTTATCATGAAAGATATGTATAGCTTCGCCACTGATGATGCTCAGCATGAGAAATTTTATCAAGCGACAATACCGGCTTATTTCAATATTTTTAAACGTTTTGGGCTTGATGCCAAGATAGTCGAGGCTTCTGGCGGAATTTTTTCAAAATATTCACACGAATTTCAAGTTTTGACGGCTGTTGGCGAAGATACAATTTACTACTGTGATAAATGTGATTTTGCTCAGAATAAGGAGATTTCAGAGGTCAAAGAGGGGGACAAATGTCCAAAATGTGGTGCAGAGGTTAAAGTAGCCAAGGGTATTGAGGTTGGAAATATTTTCCCTTTGAAGACTAAATTTTCAAAGCCAATGAATGCAACTTACCTTGATAAAGAGGGTAAGGAAAAAGATTTTGTCATGGGATGTTATGGTATCGGCTTGACCAGAGCCTTGGCGACAGTTGTTGAGGTAAAATATGATATGACGAAAAATAGGATGGTTTGGCCAAAAGAAATTGCACCTTATGCTGTTCACCTGATATCTCTCAACCAAAATGATGAAACTGATAAGATTTACGAGGAGTTGAAAAAAGCAGGTGTTGAGGTTCTTTATGATGATAGAGATGCGTCAGCTGGTCAAAAATTTGCTGAGGCTGATCTCGTCGGCTGTCCAAAAAGAATCGTTGTTTCGAAAAAATCATTGGAAAATGGTGGAGTAGAACTGCTTGATGTCGCTAAAGATGCTCAAAAAATTATTGATATAAAAGATATCAAATCGAATATTTAGACTGAAGATAAATTCTAAAATAAAAAAGGACACTTAAGGTGTCCTTTTTTATGCTCTCTTGATATTGACTAAAACATTAAAATATTGTATATTAAGCGCATCTTCGTCAGGCTTGTCTTGGCGGTATGGGGGTGTTTATGGGAAAAGTAGATAACGTTCTACCGGGAACGGTAGGGAGCGATGTAGTCAGAGTTGCAGAAATTCGTGAGAAGAGAAGCTCTGTGATTAGAACGGTTCGAGAAGAAATTGCTTCCTCGGTGGAGGCGTATGGTTATTTAGACGCAAGAGAACCGTTGCCGGATCAGTATCTTAATTATAAGATGCCGACCTATCGGAATCTCTCAAAGCAGCTTGGAGCAGGCTTCACGTATTATTTCGTCAAAGAGGTTATTCAGTCGTCGGATGAACTATTCGACGCTCAGAAAAAATATTTTGAGGAGATAAGCGGAAAGGACTATTATCGTCACACACTTGGCAAATTGGAAACTATTCTATTTCGAGTTTTGATCGAAATAGACAAGAAATGTGCAAGCGGTATTAGACTTTTGACAAAAGACTTTGAATTTCGGCAGGCGGAGATGCTGAATTTCTTGCGCGATTTTCTCAGTGAATCTGAAAGATCGGAGCGGAGTGCTCTTGCCTCACGGTTCAATCATCTGAAACGCGATGATACTGAAATCCGTAAACTGATTCTGGCTGATGCCGAGATGAGGCTCGCAAAAGGCGAAGCCAAAGGCTCGCTTTACTATTGTGGGCTTCACAAAGTTAACCAAGGCAGAGTCAATCGCATCCTTAGGGAAGGGCTTGGGCCCACTGATTACGCGAAAAGGAAATCAATTCTTGCAAAACGGATATTTTATCCGAATTCCAAGGACAATGATGTTTGTTTCTCGATTGTAATAGACAATCTGAATAAGATTATTGTCAATGCAGAACTTACTTTCGAGCAGAGAGAAGACATGGTCTTCCGACTAACAGTTGCTGTAAATCGTTTAGAGACAAGGTCTTTTTAACGCATCCAGGTCCCGCCCATCATAGTATGAGGCGGGACTTCGGTTTTTTACTTTTAATTAATTACTTTTGTGTTATATTATCGATGATGAAAATAAATGATTATAAAATTCCGAGCTCTCCTGGTGTCTACCATTTTCTAGATGAAAAAGGTGGTCTTTTGTATATTGGCAAAGCTAAAAATCTTAAGAACAGGCTTAAGCAGTATTATCAAAAAGAGCTTAATCGTGGTCCTTGGATCGAAGAGATGATGAAAATCGCGGCTGATATTCGCTGGATTGAGACCGACTCCGAGATAGAAGCAGTTATTTTGGAGGCAGAATTAATCGGGAAATTAAAACCGAAATTTAATATTAAGTTGAAGGACGATAAGTCTTTTCTTGTGATAAAAATTACCAAAGAAGATTTTCCCTGTGTGACGCTGGAAAGATTCAAAAACATTGATAAAAACGATAAGGGCGCTCAGTATTTTGGTCCATATCCGTCAGGTGATTTGCTCAAAAAATCTTTAAGATATTTGAGAAGAATCTTTCCTTTTCGTGATTGTTCAGTGACAAAATACCGAACTTATACTCGAAAAATGCGACCCTGTATGTATGCAGATATAAATGTTTGTAGCGGGCCATGTTGTGATTTATCTAGTAGGGATCAGTATGCTAAAAATATTTCTTATCTAAAGAAATTCCTAAAAGGTGGCAAAAAATCAATTCTTAGCTCTCTGGAGAAGGAGATGACGAGTACTAGTCGAAAAAAAGAGTACGAGAAAGCAATTACTCTGCGCAATAGAATTACGGCTTTAAATCATTTAAAAGATGTGGCGATTGGTCTAAAGGATGAGCCTTTTGATGCCAGTAGACTATTATTTAAGAGGATTGAATGTTATGACATCAGCAATCTTTTGGATAACTTCGCGGTTGGCTCGATGGTTGTTTTTGAAAATGGAAAACCAAATAAGGATGAATATAGGAAATTTAGAATTAGAGATAACCAATTAGAAATCGCAAAAGAGCCAACCAGTGATTTAGGGCGTCTGAAACAGGTGCTAGAGAGACGATTCCAAAATGATTGGCCAAAACCAGATTTAATAATTATCGACGGTGGAGAG
>CAYPDD010000005.1:18351-18925 GCA_964409395.1 uncultured Candidatus Saccharibacteria bacterium
TGAGAGTTGCCAAAGAAGTCCTAAAACAATTAAATTTTGATATTCCGGCCATCTCAATTTCCAAAGGAGCCAAAAGAGATAAAAATGATTTCCATTATTCGGCCTCTGATATTGCGAAATATTTCCTAGCCAATAGAACATTAGAAAACATCGCAATTTGTGCCCGAGATGAATCACATCGATTCGCAATTGCTTATTATAGATCTTTACATCTTAAGGAAATGTTTAAATAAATATATAATTTGACGTTTACTCTTGACCCTATCAATGATAGATTAGATGAATGAAAGAATTACTAAAAAGTTGGTGGAAGTGGTTGCGATATGAGCCGACCGATCCTCGTTTCAATGCTGGCGGAGTGATTAAAATTACTGTGATCGGCGGTGGAACTGGGCTTGCTAATATGCTCCGGGGGTTGAAAAAATATTCCGATCAGATCACGGCAGTAGTGGCGGTGACTGATGACGGCTCTTCCTCTGGTGTTCTTCGTAAGGAATTTGATATTTTGCCTCCTGGTGATATTCGAAAATGTATCTCAGCCCTAGCTTATGACGAGGACTTGATCTCGAATCTT
>CAYPDD010000006.1:0-8979 GCA_964409395.1 uncultured Candidatus Saccharibacteria bacterium
AGCCAAAACTAGCGAAGACAGAGCTTAAGGCAACAGTGTGTTTTTTGTTCATTTTTTTCATGTGTTTTAGTATTTTAGCAATGAATAATTAGCAAATCAATTTAGTCTTGTACCCCCATAAGATGACTTCGACTCCCGACACAAGGTGAAGGGAGTCGATAGTTTTGGGGACTAAACTGTCGCGGGTTGGAGCCTTCTGGCTCGACGTTTTGCTTCCGATGCGCGGTTGCGGACAATTTTTTCGGCAGCTTTAAGAGCTTGCCTTTCTTTCTTGTTTGGCTTCATTTTTTTCGCCGCAATCTGCGACGATTTGAAACCAGCACCTGTAGGTTTTCCCATCTTTCCTAACCTCCAAAGAAAAAATTTTATCAACCTTGGGGTGGTTGATTAATTTTTTATACCCGAAAATCATTTTTTCGTCAAATATAGAGTTATTCACAATTAAGCTCATATCTGGTATATTAAACTCGAGAATATAAATAACTGATAAAGGAATAAATGTCTTTAAAGATAGGGATCGTCGGACTACCAAACGTCGGGAAATCAACTCTTTTCAATGCTTTAGTCAAAGGTTCGCACGCCGAAGCGGCCAATTATCCCTTTTGCACTATAGAGCCAAACGTCGGCATCGTCGAGGTGCCAGATGAGCGCCTAAAACCACTAGCAGAAATCTCTAAATCAAAAAAAATCATTCCCGCTGCTGTTGAGTTTGTCGATATTGCTGGTCTCGTTCGGGGTGCTTCAAAGGGTGAGGGCCTTGGCAATAAATTTCTCGCTCATATCAGAGAGTGCGATGCTATCGCTTTGGTAACAAGATTTTTTGTTGACGAAAATGTCGCTCATGTGGATGGTAAAATAGATCCATTCGACGACATTGCCACAATTGAAACTGAGCTTCAATTAGCCGATATTTCAACCGTCGATAAAAGACTTTTCTCGATTGAAAAAGAGTTAAAATCAGGTAGTAAAGAATCAAAATTTGCTCACTCTGGCCTACAAAAAATAAAGAATGAACTTTACGCCGGCAAAAATGCTCGCGAAGCTGATTTAGACGACCATGAAAAAGAGGTCTTGAAAAGCTTAGGATTAATGACACAAAAGCCAATTTTGTATATTGCCAATGTCAGCGAAGAAGAGCTTTCTGATAGTTCATGGAAAAAGGCAATCCCCGAAGAAAAGAGAGGGCAATTTATCCCAATTTCGGCCAAACTTGAAGCTGAATTGAATGATTTAACGGACGAAGAAAAGACTGAATACCTAGACTCTCTAGGCATAGACGATTCTGGACTAAATCGTCTTATAAAGGAAGCCTTTGAAACTTTGGGTCTGCAGACATATCTAACGACTGGTGAAGACGAAACTCGTGCTTGGACTATTCATAAGGGCGACAGTGCGCCAAAAGCTGCCGGCGCGATACATGGCGACTTCGAGAGAGGTTTTATTGCGGCTGAGATTGTTCCTTGGCAAGACCTCTATGCTCAGAGTGGCTGGGCTGGTGCCAAGGCACATGGTTTAGTTCGAACAGAGGGCAAAAATTATATCATGAAAGACGGCGACGTTGTTGTTTTTAGATTCAACGTCTAAAACTTGCGCTTTTTAAGTTTTTCTGCTATTGTCAGCCTACAATTAATTAACTTTTCCCCTCACCAAAATAATTAGTGAGGGGCCAAGCGTCCGATCTCAACGGACTTGGCAGAAATGCGACAAAGCTTGAGCCATGAAAGGAGCACATTGAGAAAGTACGAACTTACGTACCTTGTTTCTGACGAGGTGCCAGAGAGTGATTTGAACAAAGTAACCGGAAAGGTTTCTGGTTATGTTAAAGAGCTTGGTGGCAAAACCACTAAGGAAGAAATTTGGGGACGCAGAAAGTTAGCTTATCCTATCAAAAAACAGGATTTTGCTACTTATGTTACTCTTTATTTTGATTTGCCAGCAAACAAGGCAATCGAGTTTGAAAAGGACCTTCGACTTATCGACGGCGTTCTTCGTCAGCTGATGATCATCAAAGAACTCAGCAATGAAAAAATAACCCTCACAACCGAGGACATTATCCAACCAGAGGAAATTGCCAAAGTTACTGGTGGTGAAAAATCTTTCGAAGCTGTTATCGGCGAGACAGAGGACAGCAAATCTCTAATGGCTAAACGCCCAGAAGAAAAAGTTGAAACTGTTGAAGAAGTCAAAGAGATTGAGACAAAAAAAAAAAAAAAAAAAACTGTTACACCTAAAGCCAAAACTTTAAAGGAAAAAACAGTCGAAGTCGAAAAAGAGGAAATCAAAGAAGAAGTTAAAGAAGAAAAGCCAAAGAAAGTAGCAAAGAAAAAAGAGGAAACATCCTCTCTTGAAGCCACAAAAGGCAAAAAGGTTAATGACGAGGTTGAGAGACTTTCTAAATTGAATGATGAGTTAGACGATATTCTTAAAGATGAGTTATAAGCAATAAGGATAACGAATTACCCCAATAACTAATGAATCTAAGGTTTTTGACAATTAGAAGTTGAAGGATTAGGATTTGATTAGTAATTAGTAATTATAAATTCGAAATTAATTTCGAAGAAAGGTTATATGCTTAGTCTAAACAGAGCTCAAATAATTGGAAATATGACCAAAGACCCTGAGATGCGTTTCACACCAAACGGTCAAGCGGTTGCAAATTTCTCAGTTGCGACCAATAGAAAATGGAAGGGTCGTGATGGAGCAGCTGATGGTGAAGACACTCAGTACCATGACGTTGTGATTTGGGGCAAACAGGCTGAAGCCGTTGTACCAATGTTGAAAAAAGGTGGACCTGTTTTCGTCGAAGGCAGAATTGAAACCAGAAGCTGGGAAGGTCAGGACGGGGTCAAGAGATATAAGACTGAGATCGTCGCTGATAACGTAATAGTGCTTGGCAGTAAGGGAGGCCCTTATACACCAAAGACGAGCGCTCCAGTAGAGAATATCGCTAAATCTGCCCCTAAAAATGAAGAAGAAATTGATATAGAAGAAATACCATTTTAATACTTTTAAAGGAATATTATGTCACGAAAAAAATGTTTAATCTGCGCGGCCAAAATGACCGAAGTTGATTACAAAGATGTTACAACGCTTGGCCGTTATTTAGACCGTTGGAACAAAATCCAACCGGCTAGTCGTAACAACAATTGCGCTAAACACCAAAGACAGGTAGAGCGCGCTATCAAGAGAGCTAGATTCTTAGCCCTTTTGCCTTTCACTGTAAGATAATAAACAACAGATTACAGATATTACAGATAGGCGAATAAATTCACTGGCATCTGTATTATTAGTATAATCTGTCATCTGTTATTAAAGGAGTGCCTATGTTGGGTATTACTGATCTAAAAACTGGCGTTAAATTAACGATGGACGGCGATCCATTTGTCGTCGTTTCCTATTACCACTCCAAAATGGGACGTGGTGGGGCTGTTGTTAAAACAAAACTAAAAAATTTGAGAACTGGTGGCAATATAGATAAAACTTTTCAGGGCGCTGACAAGGTTGAAGAAGCCGATCTCAGTAAAAAAACTGTGATGTATTTATATTGCGATGAAACTGATGCTAATTTCATGGACAGTGAAACGTATGAACAGTTCACACTACCTTTAGTAAAAATTGGTGACCAAAAACAATTTCTGATTGATAATACAAATGTTGATATTTTATATTATGGTGAAGAACCATTAAATATTGAATTACCAATCAAAATGACCTTTGAAGTCGCCTCTGCTCCACCTGCTGTCAAGGGCAACTCCGCTGGATCTATTACTAAAAAAGTTACTCTAACAACTGGAACTGATATTGATGCCCCTATTTTTATCAAAGAGGGCGATAAGATTGTGATTAACACCTCCGACGGAACTTACGTCGAAAGAGCCTAGGCTAATGTGTTTATGGATTGATTGAAAGATCGGACATATAGTAGAATCAATCCATAACAAATTAACGAAGGCGTAAATGATAGTTCGCTATACCTCTATCATCGGATCTTTAGTCGCTGAATTAAAAGACCAAACTAAAGTCGGGCAAATCTCGGAAATTATTATTGACAATAATAGACTCTCTCTTGCCGCTATCGCTCTCAATGCACCCTTTTGGTCGTTCGATAAAAATAAATTCATTCTTAATTTTGATATTGTTCATCTACTAAAAGATGGCGCGATCATAAATAGCGAAAACTCGATTATTGACCTAGACGAATCAATCTTTTTGCAAAGAATGATTAAGGGAAAATATTTCGGCATTGGCCAGAGGGTTGTGACGAACAACGGAACATACATCGGTCGCGTTTACGACTTCTTGATAGAGAGCAATAATCTCACAATTACCAAATTTTATATTAAGAATATTCTGACCGAAAGAATAATTCCCGTCAGCAAAGTTATCTCGCTAGAGGGCAAAACTATCACAATAAAGGATAATTACACCTCCAACAGAGTTGAAAATGTGGCAATGGCCGAAGCGGACGCGATCTCTGCAAACTGAGAAAAAGACCCTGGTTATCAGGGTCTTTTTCTCATATAAACCCTCCTATTCGGCGGGTAAATTGCCTTCGGTAATTACATTCCCATGCCACCGTATGGATTTCCACCCATACTGGCTCCGCCAGCTGGCGGATTCTTTTCTTCTGGCTTGTCTGCAACGAGAGCTTCAGTTGTTAGAACAAGAGCGGAAATAGAAGCCGCATTTTGCAGTGCACTTCGAGTGACCTTAGCTGGATCGATAATACCAATTTTGATCATATCGCCGTATTCACCGGTCGCAGCATTAAAACCAACGCCATTTTCCTTTGATTTTACCTCATTTAGAATAACTGCGCCCTCAAAACCAGCGTTCTCTGCGATTTGTTTGATTGGGGCTTCAACTGCCTTTTTTACTATCATAAAGCCAAGATTTTCATCGTCCTTGCTGTCTTTCGATTTAAGAGCCATGGCCGCATTTAATAGTGCCGTACCGCCACCAGCCACAATTCCCTCTTCGATTGCTGCCTTGGTTGCCTCAACAGCATCCTGAACTTTGAACTTAATTTCTTTCATCTCTGTCTCTGTCGCTGCGCCAACCTTGATAACGCCAACACCACCAGAGAGCTTGGCCAATCTTTCATTAAGCTTATCTTTGTCATAATCAGAAGTAGATTTCTCAATTTGTTTCTTGATTTGCGATACTCTGGCTTTGATCGCCTCTGTTTTACCCTTACCATCAACCACGACTGTATTGTCTTTATCTGATTCAATCTTTCGAGCACTACCAAGCATCGTTAAATCGGCATCTTCGATTTTATGGCCAAGATCAGCAGAGATAACTGTGCCACCGGTCAGAACAGCGATATCCGCCAACATCTCTTTTCGGCGGTCACCAAAACCTGGAGCCTTGATCGCTAGAACGTTTAAAACTCCACGGAGCTTGTTGACCACAAGGGTAGCCAAAGCCTCGCCATCGACATCCTCGGCGATAATAACAATGTCCTTTTTGCCAGTCTGAGTCATTTTTTCAAGAACTGGTAGGATTTCTGCGATGGAGGAGATTTTTTTATCAGTGATTAAAATATATGGATTTTCCATCACAGCTTTCATTGAAGCTGTATCAGTAATCATGTACTGGCTGATGTAGCCATTATCAAATTGCATACCCTCAACAACTTCTTTCTCAAGACCCATCGTGTTTGATTCTTCGACAGTCACAACGCCATTTTTACCGACAGAGTCCATAACTTCGGCAATCATTTTACCAATTTTTGAGTCCCCTGCTGAAACGGTTGCAACTTGAGCAATTTCTTCCTTGCTACTGATTTTCTTTGAATTTTTCTTAATAGTCTCAACGATTGCTTCGGTGGCTTTTTCGATGCCAGCTCTGACTTTGATTGGGTTGGCGCCAGCTGCGATATATTTGATGCCTTCGTTGATCATTGCTTGAGCCAAAATTGTAGCGGTGGTTGTACCATCGCCGGCAACATCATTTGTCTTGCTAGCAACCTCTTTGACCAACTGCGCGCCCATATTCTCATATTTGTCTTCTAGCTCAATCTCCTTAGCGATAGTGACACCGTCATTGGTAATAGTTGGCGCACCAAAGCTTTTCTCGAGGACTACACTGCGACCTCTAGGACCGAGCGTTACTTTGACTGTATCAGCCAAAATATTAACCCCTTTTTGTAGTTTTGCTCTTGCATCATCTGAAAAACTAATCATCTTACTCATATTCGCTCCATAAAAATTAATTGTCTTTTATAATATTCCCAATATCTCTTCCTCTTTCATCACTTTATACTCTTGATTATCAATCTTTATTTCGTCTCCTGAGTATTTTGAGTATAAGACTTTGTCACCTTTTTTGACTGAAAATTCATATTTTTTACCATCTTTCATTTTGCCATTGCCAAGAGAGATAATCTCTCCTTGAGCTGGCGCCTCTTTGGCTGTGTCAGGAATAAAAATTCCGCTTTTTGTTTTTTCAATGGCCTTTAGTGGCTTAACTAAGACTCGATTAGCTAATGGCTGTAACATAATTTTCCTTTCATTAAAATAAACTTGATAAATTAGCCTGATTATTTTATCAATCAAGGACGGCTACAACGACAATTGTAAAGTCTACTTTACATTTTGTCAAGGAGATTAAAAACGAAAAAACGGCAACAAATGTAAGGGGGATAACACTGTTGCCGTATAACTCATACTAGCGCAAATGAGCACGAAAAGTCAAGTTAACCAAACATTATAAATGCTTTGGCGGATGAAATCTTGCCTCTTGATCATTATAGACAACTAACTCCGGAAAGGCCTTGGTCCGAGGATCTTTTTCGATCAGTTTAATCTGTAAATTTTTAAATCTTAACTCTAGCCAATCACCAAATTTGCCATCCAATATAGATTCAATTGTTCTTTTGGTTGCTGAATTATTATCAGAGACCTTGCCGGAAGTGACGATGGCACAATCGTATTTTGAAAATAATTCCTTATTTGCTTCTATGAACTTACCAAATAATTTTTCATCCCCGGAAATTAGTAAACTTTTCGAATAATTCATCGCACAATATTTGTCCATTTCCTCTCCCCTTCCTGTCGGAATCTGGAGATGATTTTCGGTCATGAAATAATTAAAACAAAATTTACCAGCATGAGGCTTGTTTTCATCCTTCGAACGTTTTTGCCCAGTCAAAAAGCCAAGAATTATAAGAAACAGCCGAGCGGTGTATAATCTCCCCTTTTGCACAATCATCAGAAAATCAATGTCCGATGTTTCTTTAACCTTTCTCTGAGCCAGAGAGCCATTTAATATTATCGCTTTGACAAAGGGCACGCCCTGAAAGATTGGTGCAAATTTAGCAGTTTTCTCAAAGTATTTATTAACTATTTTGTCATCCATGCAACGATTATATCAAAAAGAGATGAAAATAAGTTAAGGGCTCCATTGCAAAAGCAAGGAGCCCAAAGAAAAGAATTGACGGAACGGACTAGCCGTTCATCGGTTTTTTGTCAGGTGAGACCGATTGAGGGAATTCTTCGAACTCCCTAACAGTACCATCTGACAAGATTGACTTGTGTACCGGCGCAACGTCCGGTAAGTTATGGTCAGCGGTTTCAGCTGTCTCTTCAGCAGAGCACATAGTTATGCCTCCTTTAGTATGGCCACAGTCTATTGTGCAAACACTATAAAAGATAGTTACTTTTATGTCAAGGTAATTAGGCCTTGCATTATTTTTAGAAATTCTATAAAATAGCATTAAATACAACATAGTATCCTCAAAAAAAACTCCAAAAAAAATATCTCGGGAGTTTTTTGCTTGTTTGGATTAGAGATAAGATGGTGAGAATTAAGCTGAAAATATGAGCTTAAGTCTTAGTTCTTAATTCTTAATTTTGGGGAAAATATGGCTCGTAAAAAATTTATCTTTGTAATGGGTGGTGTAATGTCAGGCGTCGGGAAAGGTATTGCTGCTGCTTCCATTGGAGCAATCCTAAAATCAAAGGGTTTTAGAGTTACCGCTATGAAAGCCGACCCCTATATCAATGTTGATGCCGGCACTATGAACCCTACGGAACATGGTGAGGTTTTTGTAACCAAAGATGGGGATGAAACAGATCAGGACATGGGCAATTACGAGCGGTTCTTAAATGAAGATCTCACTAGCGCAAACTATATGACGACCGGCCGTGTCTACCAAACCGTTATCAATAAAGAAAGAAATCTCGAATATAAAGGTAAAAATGTCGAGGTCGTACCAGATATTCCAAAGGAAATTATCAGGCGCATTTATAATGCAACTTATAAAACAAAATCCGAGATTACCATATTTGAAGTTGGCGGAACTGCCGGAGAGTATCAGAACATTCTATTTTTAGAAGCAGCAAGAATGATGAAGATGGAAAACCCACGAGACGTTATCTTTGTCCTTGTTTCCTATCTTCCAATCCCCAATACAATAGGTGAGATGAAAACGAAGCCAACTCAATATGCTTCCCGCACACTTAATTCAAGTGGGATACAGGCTGACTTCATACTTTGCCGAAGCGCACACCCAATCGATGACAAAAGACGAGAAAAGTTAGCACTTCTCTGCTCTATAAAACCGGAAAACGCAATTTCAGCACCTGACGAAGCCTCAATCTATGACATTCCCGTCAATTTCGAAAATGAAAGATTGGGAGAAAAGATTCTAAAGCAACTTTCTCTAAAACCTCGAAAGAAAGATTTGATCGAATGGCGAGCCTTTGTTGAAAAATCAAAAAAAGCAAACAAACCGCTTAAGATAGGAATCGTCGGAAAATACTTCAATTCCGGAGAATTCATTCTATCTGACTCTTACATCTCTGTTATCGAAGCAGTCAAACACTCTGCCTGGTCACAAGGCTTCAAACCAGAGATGGTTTGGATTTCAGCTGATGAATATGAGAGCAACCCCAAGAAATTAACTGAGCTCAAAAATCTCGATGGTGTGATCGTTCCTGGTGGTTTTGGTTCACGTGGCATTGAGGGGAAAAT
>CAYPDD010000006.1:8989-14779 GCA_964409395.1 uncultured Candidatus Saccharibacteria bacterium
CGTGAGAATAAAATACCTTACTTCGGACTTTGCTATGGCATGCAAATTGCAACTATCGAATATGCCCGTAACGTTTGTGGTTTGAAGGACGCTCATACCGAAGAGATAGATCCCAAAACTCCATATCCAATAATTCATATTATGAAAGATCAAAAAGAAAAGCTAAAGAAGAAAGACTTCGGTGGCTCAATGCGTCTTGGGGAATATAGTTGTGAGCTACAAAAAGGATCAATTTCATATGATGCCTATAAGGGTAAGGACTATCCAGGCGAATTCCCGGTTATTCTTGAGCGCCACCGCCATCGCTATGAATTTAACAATGATTATAAGGAACAATTAGTTAAAGCAGGTCTGAGAATTGGCGGCAAGAACCTAGAAAGAGACTTGGTAGAAATTATCGAGCTGGAAAATCACCCATTCTTTGTCGGAGTCCAATTTCATCCAGAATTATCTTCCAGACCACTTCGTCCTCACCCACTCTTTATGGCTTTTATCAAAGCCTCAGGTAAAAAATAGTTTCTTTAAAAAAACCTCCGGAAATATCGGAGGTTTTTTTAATGTTTTTTCGAGTGATGCTTATCGTGTCGATAGCGGATAATTTCCGCAAAGAAAAAGGCAATTATGACAGCGATTATTAGGACTACCCACTCTTTAAAATTAGGCGTGGAAAGACTAAAGATATTAGCAATTGGTTCGAAAAGAAGTGAGAGCTGAAGCAAAATAACAGCTACAATTGAAATCAGTAAATATTTGTTTTCCAAAAAGCTCATTGGGTTTTCCCAAATTCGCTTCTTTGATCGAATTGACAGAGCAAAAACAAGCTGAACAAAGACTATGTAGAAAAATACCAACGTCCGAGCCTTGGAGATAGAGGAATTTAGTCCCCAGAGAAAAATTGATAGAGAGACAGCAATTGTTGATAAAGCCAGATATGAGGCGTAGTAAACAGAGCTAACTAGAGAGCCCGCCTTAGAAGATCGTGGCGCGCTTCTCAACACATTAGAATCTGGCTTTTCGAAGCTAAGAGAAAGACCGACAAAGCTTTCAATAATGAGATTAATCCAAAGGATTTGTAGAGTCACAAACGGCATCGGAAGACCTAGAGCAAAGGCAACTATAACTAATAAAACTTCGTTGAAGTTTCCTGAGATAAGATGGGTAACAATATTTTTGATATTGTCATAAATTGTCCGACCATACTCTATTGCAGAGACAATGGTACCATAGCGGTCATTCGAGATAATTATATCCGATGATTCACGAGCTACATCAGTACCTCTAATACCCATCGCTATGCCCACTGAAGCCTCTTTTAGGGCAGGAGCATCGTTTACGCCGTCTCCGGTGACTGCAACTGAATATCCCATCTCTTGGAGCATCTTAACGATTTTTATTTTGTCTGAAGGTGTCGCTCTCGCGAAAACCTTTACTTTGCCTAAAGCCCTTATCAGTTCGCCACGACTCAAATGTTCAAACTCATTCTCAGAGATGATTTCGTCGTCAGCAACTTTTAGACCAATCTTGTTAGCAATGAATTTAGCTGTTTCAGGATGATCACCTGTAATAATTATCGGCCTTATCCCTGCCGAAATCGTCTTTAATATTGCTTCTTTGACTCCCTCAGCTGGCTCATCAATCATCGCCAGTAGACCGACAAATTTCATACCCGAGAGAATACTTCCAGGGAGTTTATTTGTATTTTTTTCCGCTAGAGCAATAACTTTGTACCCCAATCGACTAAGTCTATCTGCCTCTTTGATAATATTTTCTTTTTCTACGCCTGATTTAAATGAACAAAATTTAATAATTTTTTCAGGTGAGCCCTTAGCAATAAGAGACTTTTCGCCCCCCAGACTAACCAAAACAGACATATATTTTCTATCTGAATCAAAAGGCACTTCCATAACACGTTCATATTTTTTTTCTTTAAAGTTCTTTATCTTCTGAAGAGTTTTTACACGTTCAGCGATAGCCACCTCGAGAGGATCTCCAGTATATCCTTGCTCTTGATTTAAATCGATATTGGAACAAGCTAAGCCCTGATAAAGAACCGTTAGGATATTTTTGTCTATATTTCTTTTGGGGAAATTTGTCTCCGTCATCTCGCCATTTTCCATAGTAGAAATAATCTCTAGCTCTAATTTATTATTGGTCAGTGTCCCGGTCTTATCAGTTGCTATTGTGTCAACACAGCCAAGAGCCTCTATGACTGCAAGCCTTCTAACTATCGCTTTTTTTCGAGACATCCGAGTCACACCGACTGCCAAAGAAAGAGTAATCACTGTCGGCAAGCTTTCAGGTACGACTGCGATTAAAAGAGCGATCGTAAATGTTAATAGTTTCCAAATTTCATACCCCCGAGAGTAGCCTAAAACAAAAATGATAATTGCCAGCGCGAGACCAATGAGGGAAAAGACTCTAGCGATATAAGCCACCTGTTTTTCGAGTGGCGTAGTATCATCAATTTTATTAACCATATCAGCAATATTGCCAAATTCTGTCCCGCTACCTGTTTTAACTATTATCCCCTTACCGTGGCCGTTTAGAACTGTCGTTGAACCAAATAACATATTCTTTCGATCAGCTAGTGGTGTATCTATTGGGCAAATAATATTACTTTTGCTAACGGGCATCGATTCACCGGTCAAAGATGACTCATTTGTCTGAAGCGATTCTTCCTCAATCAAACGAAGATCGGCGGGAATTTTGTCACCTGCCTCCAAGACGATAATATCCCCGACAACTATTTCTTCGCTGTTAATTAAAATTGTTTTGCCATCTCTAATTACTTTTGAACTTGAAGAAAAAGATTTTTTTAAGGCTTCAATCGACTTCTCGGCCTTATATTCCTGAAAAAAACCGAGACCGATATTAATGCCAACTATTACCAACAAAATGATTGCCTGATTTAAACCATCGATAAAATAAGAAATAGTCGCCGCAACTAATAGTATTATTACAAAAAGGTTTGAAAATTGGCGCAATAATATAACTAACAAAGAAACCTGTGAAGCGTTTTCTAGGGCATTTAGACCATCTTTTTGTAAACGAAAAGTAGCCTTACTTGCAGTAAGACCGTTGGCGATATCAGTTTCTAGATGTTTCTCAACGTCTTTAACCGACCACTGATAAAAAGAGTATTCCCTCATCAATTAATTTCTAATGATTAATTCTTAATTAACCCGTGCAGGCCGTGCAACTTCCGCCACAATCAACACCTGTTTCATCACCATTTTGAACCCCATCAGTACATGTAGGCGTTGGTGTTACGGGCACCGGCGTTTCTACAACAGGCGTGACAGCTGGAGTGGGAGTCGCTACCTTGCCGACTAACCATTTCTCTGGCCAAGGCACATATTTAGAGAAAAAAGTTTTTTGTTGCAAAATCTCACCTGAAGTACTCGTAACTTTGTAATCAAATTTGGCCGAAGCGCCCTGATGAGCTGACTCAATTTTCTTCTTCTCGCCGGCTGGCAAGGTATCGGTTTCAATCATTATTGGCTCGCCAGAAGAAACATAATCATAAGCAACGGGAGTCGAAGCCTCTATTTTTCGACCATCCTTAGTGCCATAAATATCAAAGGTCAGTTTTGTCCCCTCAATTTTTGACTGGATCAGAACATGGCTTTTGTAATTATTAACAAATTTAAAATCTGGAGCTGGGTCATAAATCGTCGCATCCATGCCAATAGGTGGCTCGAAATAGCCAACTCGGTATCTGTGGGCTGCACGCTCAGTAATTTTCATCCCAGCGTTTACAGCAGTACGGAATATTGTCGATGAAACCTGACAAAGACCACCACCAAATTCCGGTATAGTTCGATTTTCTTTGATAACTAATTCTTCGAGATAACCACCGCTGGCATCGATCACACCAAGATGAGCCAAAGTTGAGAACTCCTCTCCGGGTTTTAGTAAGACACCATTTATGCCGTTCGCCCCAATAGTGATGTTATGAACACGATTAGTCGGCGAACCTTTAAATGAAGTGGTGGCTGTACCTATTAGCTCGGTTATACCAAGAGAGCTAACCTCTGTTTCATTAATCTGAGGACTCTGATTCTCAATAACAAGTGAAACTTGGTTTGAAACGCCAGTGATTCTAGCCAAAAGTGCGCTCTTTATTTCATTAATTGTCTGATCAATTTTTAGCGTTTTACCGACTGTTGATTGATTGAAAACGACCACTTTGCCATTTTCCATCTTTAATTTGGCGTTGTTTGAATCTATGTTGATTGTTTTAGCCACAGTTTCCAAAAACTTTTTTATCCGATCATCATTAAAACCAAGCTCAAGTTCTCGATTATTTGTACTTGATTTTATAAAGCCAGCCAGAGTATCTCTATCAGCTTTGAACTCCTGCCCTTCGCCCTTCATTGACAGTTCGCCGATAGATAAAATCGCGTTGGCCTCAAGCAAGGTTTTGTTGGCACTTTCTAGTGTTATTTTTGGCTCATAAGCATTAATAGAGAAGGTCATTTCACCGGCAGACAAACGAGAAAAACGTTTTTTCAAATCTAAAATTATTTTTGCCTGATTTATTCTTTCGCCCGCTACTCGCTCAGTAGTCAATTCGAAACCACTTCCTTTATAGACAATTGTGTAGTCTTTTTCCGGTTTATCCAGCTCCTCGGCAATTATTTTTATCTTCTGGCTGAGACCTTTTTCATTTAAAGAGATAAATAGGTCACAATTTTTATGGACAAACAGACTTTTAACTTGTTCCAACATATTATCTATGGCACTTCCGCCCCGACCAAATGACCAAATTTTATCAACTGATTTATCGATATCAAAAGCGAGGCCTATCTCAGTTGGGTCTAGATTGTATGTTTTGTTCAAATTAGTATTCTTGAGAGTAAGCTCGGAATTTTGATATTTTTCAGAGGCTTCTTTTAAAATGGCCCTTGTTTCAGTCTTATCTTTACCACCCAGATTAATCGTCCCGACATATTGATTGAGATAATTTTTATCCTGAAAAGCGATTGAGTAGCCAGCAAAAGCAAAAAGCAACAGGACAATAAGGCCTGCTCCACCAAAAAGCAAATATTTCGAGGGAGCCTTTAGCTGAAACTTTTTCTTCGGGCTCTCCTCTTCCTTCTTTTCTTTATCTTTCTTCGCCATCAATTAGCTTGAAGGCAGGATTAAGTGCCCACAACGTTAAATTTTATCGCTTATTTTATCATACAGGGTATTAAATATTTTTTCGATATCAAAAAGGTATTAGGGGTTGAATATCTCATTTAAGATATCTTTGGCCTTCTGCTCATTTTTTTGCTTCTCAGCTTCGTCAGAGGCGACTGTCAAAATTATATCATCACCTTCGGCAATACCTTTTGGCAAGAGTCCAACTGGCAAGATAATTTCGACGCCCTCTTCGTCAAAAAGAACCGCCTTTTCACCCTCTATTCGATCAAGCTCGAGTTTAGTTTTTTTGATTCCCTTTTCGACATTTCTCATAATCTATTCTGTTTCAGTATTAAGCGATTCCTCGGCAACTGGTTTTCTGAAGGATAGGCCAGAATAATAGCTTTCCGCTCCTGGCTCGTTGTTCTCCTTCTTGATCAAAATTACCCCTGGAAGCATTGTCTCGGATTCAATCGAACCAGATTTCTCATTATAAACACCCTCGCCCTTTATGCCTAAAATATTTTTAAATACATTTGTATCTGGGCTGATTGCTCCCTCATTTTTATTTTTCCAATCATATGGCCCAACTTTGATATTAAAATTTTCCAACTCTACTGATGCGCCATCGTTTTGAGGCAGAAGCTGAAGTTTATTCAGGGC
>CAYPDD010000006.1:14821-18528 GCA_964409395.1 uncultured Candidatus Saccharibacteria bacterium
ACTGGCCATTCCAGTCATCGAGAGTATCTGTTTCAGCTTACCTTTTGTAAGTAATGAATCGTTTGATCCAGCTGATATTTCTCGACTATAATGTGCTTCTTTGTAATCATTTAGTTTTCTCGTGAACAGAAGCATGGCTTCTCTTGGGTTTTGATTATAGATATTTGCATCGACAGTCAGCAGGTTAATCTCTGGTTTGAAAATTTCATCAGAACTAATGAAATCATAGCCCGGAGTCTTTTTTATCTCTTCAATAGTGACTTTTAAATTTTTTAAAGCCTCATCGAAGAAGTTGACTGATACTTTTTTTTCTTTATCCATAGAGTCAATGTTGTTATCAACGACTGGTGCAACAGGCTCAGCAGGTACCACAAAACCAGCAATTGTAGGGTCAGAAGGCTTTTCTCCGCTCATATTTCTCCTTAAATTAATCGGGTTATCTTAAATAATAATTATAGTTTATAACAATTAAATCAAGATGCAAACAAGTAGCTTTTAAAAAAGAGCCCCGATTCAACATCGAGACTCTTTCTTTATCTATCTAAAGTTATTTAGCAGATTTTGTTTTGTTGCCGAAAAGCATCCAAGCAACGATTCCGAGAACAATAACAGCGACCACGATTATCTTGACTGTGAGTGAAAGTTCAAACTCAATCAAAGTGCCAGCAATCAAAAGGGCAATAATATTTACAACCTTAATGATTGGGTTGATCGCAGGACCAGCAGTATCTTTGTATGGGTCACCGACAGTATCGCCAGTCACAGCCGCTTGATGAGCGATTGAACCCTTACCGCCGAAATTACCCTCTTCGATGAATTTCTTGGCATTGTCCCAAGCACCACCACCAGAAGTCATCGAGATAGCGACGAAAAGACCAGTGATAATTGTACCGATCAGGAAGCCACCGAGAGCAACAGGACCGAGCAAGAAACCAACAAGAATAGGAGCGGCAACAGTGATTGCAGCTGGGAGAACCATCTCCTTGATCGCAGCTTTGGTCACAATATCAACAGCACGAGCATAGTCAGGCTTAACTTTGCCCTCCATAATACCCTTCATCTCACGGAATTGTCTTCGAACTTCCTCAACAACAGCGCCAGCAGCTTTGCCGACAGCTTCCATCGCAAGAGAGCCAAAGTAATAAGGCAAAAGTCCGCCGATGAAAAGACCAACTAAAACTTTTGGATCAGTTAGGTCAAAGGCGTAGTGTCCGCCAGCCGTTTTTAATTTCTCAGTGTAGTCAGCAAACAGAACCATGGCTGCGAGAGCAGCAGAACCGATAGCATAGCCTTTTGTGACTGCTATGGTTGTATTACCAACAGCATCAAGTGCATCTGTGTGGATACGAACATCAGAAGGAAGCTCAGCCATCTCCGCAATACCACCAGCGTTATCAACAACTGGACCGAAAGCATCAATAGCAATAATAATACCGGCCATTGAAAGCATCGCCATCGCTGCGATTGCAATACCATAGAGGCCAGCGAGTGAGTAAGCACCGAGGATAGCAGCACCAATTACGATTACAGGCATTGTTGTTGATCTCATCGAGACCGCAAGCCCTGTGATGATATTTGTACCATGGCCAGTCTGTGAACTCTGAGCAATTGACTGAACTGGTTGAAATTTAGTCGAAGTGAAGTATTCAGTAATTACACAAAGAGCAGCAGTGACGCCAAGACCAACCAACGCCGAGAGATAAATCTCAAGTGTTGTATATTGACCGTTATCAGCCATCATCCAGTTTGTGATGAAGTAGAAAGCAATACCAGCCAGAATTCCAGCCACAATTAAGCCGCGATAGAGCGTGCCCATGATGTTTTTCGAGTTTTTGGCAAGTTTGACGAACCAACTACCGACGATCGAAGTCACGATCGAAGCAGCGCCAAGGATAAGTGGGAACAAAACTGCATTTTCGAAAGTTGGGAAGAAAAGGTGTCCCAAAAGCATCGCTGCGATAGCTGTGACTGAGTAAGTCTCAAAGAGATCAGCCGCCATACCAGCACAGTCACCAACGTTATCACCAACATTATCAGCAATAACAGCAGGGTTTCTTGGATCATCTTCAGGGATTCCAGCCTCAACTTTACCAACAAGATCAGCTCCAACGTCTGCAGCCTTTGTAAAAATGCCACCACCAAGACGAGCGAAGATTGAGATCACAGAGCCACCAAAACCAAGACCGATCAAGGCATTGATATCTTTGGTGATTGCATAGTAGCCAGCAACAGCGAGAAGCGCCAAGCCAACAACGAGCATTCCAGTCACTGTGCCTGATTTGAAGGCAACATCCATACCGAAAGGCAGGCCTTTTCGAGAAGCTTCAGCCGTTCTAACGTTTCCACGAACAGAAACGTTCATGCCGATATAGCCAGCCAAAGCAGAGAAAATAGCGCCGACGAGGAAACCAACAGCGATTTTCCAGCCTAAAGCATAGAGTAAAATGACAAATAAGACTGCAGCTACCATGCCGACAGCGGAATATTGACGATTAAGAAACGCCATTGCACCCTCTTGAATTGCTTTTGCAATATCAACCATTCTCTTATTACCAGCTGGCATCTTGTTTACACTGACAACAAGGACCAAGCCGTAAATAATAGAAATGATAGAGGCACCGAGCGCCAGCACCATCGCGATTGTGTACATAGAAAACTCCGTTTTAGTTATAAAAAATAAATTATAAAATCAAAATAGGGATACGATATCGAACTTTTAGCTAGCAACAATTTAGCACAAGCAACGCCAAAGTTCAATATTGAGCTCATGATGACGAGAGAATAGGGCTAAAGCCATTGACTTTTTTATCAATTTGTGTTAATATATACACAGTTTAAAAGCTGACGTTGGGAACACCCCACCAGCTTAAAAAAGCATAGGAGAAAAATTATGCGTTTAATGCAGTTAGTCGTGGGCCTAATGCTCACCTTAGTTTGCGCCGGAATTCTGGCCGGCTGTGGTACTAATACCACTTCGACTTCCACCGAGCAAATCCAGCTCAGCCTCCGTTTCACGGATGGCGCTGGAAATGCAGTTGCCCTCTCCGAGGGTACAACTAAGCTCACTCCTGGCATGACCCTGAAGGCGATTGCTATCTGGTCCCCGCAAGAGATTGTACCGATCCAGGTCACGATCAAAGTGACCGAGATCGAAAATACACCTGGCGACCTGAGCATCAGCAATGATGTCAAAGGAATTATGCCAACTCTGAGCACCCAGATCAAATCAGGGAAAACCTATAAAGTAACAGCAAGCGGACAGCAAGGCTCGTTCAAATGGAACGCCGGCGAGTATGTATTCGTCTGTAATCCCCAGCCTGCTGGGGATCCGACTCTGTCAATGGTGACTGTCTTCGACACAACCGTCGGAGACATGGCACAGATCCTTCCGGATCAGACCAACCATTTCAGTGTGCCGGCTGGTCATAGCTTCCGGCTCGGCGCCAGTACCACCTGGTATCACCCTCGTACAACGTGGGATTGCCCAGGAGAGCGAAACGCCTTAGCAAAAACGGCCAATGGCTTCTACGCCGCAGCCAATGGAGAGGGCATCATAGTCGTCACCATCACCAACCTGGACACCGGTGAAACGGTTGACCACACCATCACAATCACCGTCATCGGAGCACCAGATGGCGATGGCATGGGATTTAGTCGCTGACTTTCCCTGCCAATAAATATCAAGTACGCCTGTTCCCTCTGGGGAT
>CAYPDD010000007.1:0-3108 GCA_964409395.1 uncultured Candidatus Saccharibacteria bacterium
AATGGTTCAGCCAATCCATGAGGTGTTCGAAACAAATTGCATCGAGGCTACCAATAAAAAGATCAGTCTAGCACTGGTCTTTTTATTATGAGTGACTTGAATGTCGATTTATTAGTAACCTTTTTCTTCTAGTTTCTTCCTGGATATTCGATTTTTTCAAATGGCCATTTATCATTCATCCATTTTTTGATTGTTTCAAATAGTATTAGGTCGAGGCCGTTCTTAAATTCACTTTTTCTGACCCATAGATACACTTTTGCATCAAATCCTTCTGTGTCTGTCGGATAGATATACATACAGCCTAAACATTCAGATTCATCTAGGCTCACCATTGTGTAAGCAAAAGATGACCTTTTCTGGAATTCCTTCTGGTGCCACCCAAGGTCAATTAAATCTTGTTCAAATGTTAAATCTGGTTTTGGCCAAGTGCTATCAGTCCCAAATACACCTTGAAGATGGTCAACACTTGTCATAACTGCATCATAATCCTTAACTACATCATTTACGGTCAGCATTCGTAATCTAAATTTATCTGTTTCTAGTTTTTCAGGAACTTGAAACTCTTCGGGAACTAATTGTTTGTTCATACTGCCTCTTCTCTTATTTTGTAGCTTTACTTAAATATAACATATGAAATTTCTTAGTTCTACTATCCATCGGTAGTATAAGCCAACCCTGGGCTGTTCGTGCTGTGAAATAGGCCGTGAATCATTTTGAGCTCATCGACCAGCTGGTTCCAAAACAAAAAATCTTTGTCTACCAAGAAAAAAACACTATGCAGATAGTGTTTTTTTCTTTAAGCAATCCGTTCTAAATTCTTTTTTTCCTCATCCAGAATAAAAAGCCAGCCAACAGGATTGTTATGCCGGCGAAACCACCAGCTACTGCTACCCAGTTATCCTTTATGAACTTAATAGTTTTTTCAATCAACGGCATATTGTATTGAACAGTTATGGATTTTGCCTCACTCACTCCAGTTGCGTTACTGGCCTTGATAGAGATCTCGTTTTTACCATCAATCAAAATAATTGTTTTTGTGTATGTGCCGTCTGCATTTACTGCCACATTGCCCTGATCTTTATTATTGACCGATAATGCGATAACAGCACTGGCATCATTCGTTTTTCCAGAGATAACATAGGAAGATTTTACAACTGTTTGGGAATTCTGATCGACTGTTATCATCGGCAATAGTTGGAAGCTATCAAGTTTCGTTGCCTTGAAGGAAAGTTGTTTATTCTCTAAATTAAAGACCGAGTCGGTGATTCCATTTTCAGTATTTCCGGCTTTTAGCACCGGTGCGGATAGGTATGTCAAATTATTAATTGTAACTTCAACGGCTCCAGTGCCAACTGAGGGAAGCTTCGTGCTATCAACGCCCAAGATATTGGCGCCTACTATTAAAGCTCCAGCAATTCTATCTAGAAAATCAGCTTTTAGTTCGCTAGATAAATTTAATTTGTCGACAAAATGAATCGAGCCATATTTTGGGCAATCAATCTTGAAATCAACTTTAGTTGCATCTTTTTCATTTTCCAATATGGTTGTCGAGCCAATCGATCCACAAGTTTCAATGAATTTTGCCTGTGAAATTACAAGCTTTGGCACGACGACTTCCGGAGTCTTCTTTGTTGTAGTAGTTGTTTTCGCTACTGCTTTTGGCGGGTTTATTCTTAATCGTAAGTTATCATTATCTGACTCCAACCAAGTTCGGTCATTTTCGTTATAAAAGTAAATTCCAAGAGGAATAGTCGCTCCGCCGTATACGAGCTTGTCAGTTTTTAAGGTGTATCTGATAGTAAAGGAGCCATCGCCGTTGTTCTCACCCTTCACCCAGAGTGAAGTGTCGCTTGAGCCAGGATTGCCACCTTCTATCGAATTATACCAACCATAAACAACATTTTTTGAAGAATTTGTCATCACATAGGCGTCGAGATTGGCTCCAGCATAGACAGAGTCATTTATATTATGATTAACCCATTTTGCAGAAAGAACCTTAGGAACAACTGCCTCCTCTGCCTTGACCGAAAAGGGAAAAAAGATTATCCCTAACAAGAAAAATAATTGCCAAAATTTCATACACCTCCTATTAATAGACATTGTTGAATTCTTATTATATTATAACAAAATAAAAACCGATAAATAATCTACTTAGCTGTTTTTGATGCTAAAATTGCCATATGTTGTATTTTGATTTAAAAAAATATATACTCAGACTGTCGATATCATATAAAAAATAATTTAAATGAACAAAACTTTCTCATATATCAAAATTAAATCTAAAGCTGGAGCGCATAATTATTTTTGGGCTTAATTTTATTTTGGTCTAGGGAATTTGGAAGGAGCTAATGATTACTATTGTTTTAACTGCAGTTTTATCTCTCGCTGCTGGGGGCGCTGCTGGTTTTTATCTTTACCGTCAAACTACAAAAGGTAAGATAGCTGGAGCAGAAGGCAAGGCTGAAAAGATTCTTGAGGAAGCGAAGACCAAGGCCAAAGAGATTACTTTGGAAGCAAAAGATGAGGCCATCAAGGAAAAGGAAACCGCGAAAAGGGAATACGACGACAAGTCAAAGTCCTTGGAGAAAATTGAGAGCGATTTAAGAAGACGAGAGTTGACCATTGACACTAGATTTGAAGAAGTCGAGAAAAATCGAAAGGATCTGACAAAAAAAAATGACGAAATCGAAGAGATCAAACAAACACTTCGCGATTTAAGAAAAAAACAGGAAGACAGTCTCGAGCGAATTGCCAAAATGACCAAGGAAGATGCCAAGAAGGTCTTATTGGATTTGGTAGAAAAAGAGGGCAAAGAAGAGCTTGTCAAGAAAATAAAAGAAGTTGATGAGTACGTTTGTGATTCTGCCGATGAAAAAGCCAAGGGTATTATTATCACAGCAATGCAGAGAGTCGCTGCTGAGACTTCAGCCGAAACAACTGTTTCCACAATTCAGATCCCAAGTGATGAAATGAAAGGACGAATTATCGGTCGTGAGGGTAGAAATATTCAATCTTTTGAGAAAATCACAGGCGTTGACTTGATTATCGACGATACCCCTGAAGCAGTCGTGATTTCGACTTTTGACCCGATCAGAAGACAGGTTGCGA
>CAYPDD010000007.1:3118-14806 GCA_964409395.1 uncultured Candidatus Saccharibacteria bacterium
GGTAGAACCAGTACAGCAATCAATCTTTCATTTAGCCTGGCAAATAAAAATTCACCAACATTATTAATTGATCTAGATGCAGTTGCTCCCAGTGTTGCTTCTTCCCTTGGAATTGTGAGTGAAGTACCTGGGATTTCTTCAGTTATTCATGATGCTTTAAAGGGAAGACTAAATATTCAATCATTTGAAAAGGTTACCGGTGTTGACCTTATTATTGACGATACACCAGACGCTGTTGTTATTTCTTCGTTTGATCCGGTTCGACGCGAAGTTGCCAGAGTTACTTTGATGGATCTTGTGACTGATGGTCGTATCCACCCTACTCGAATCGAAGAGGCTTTCGAAAAAGCCAAAAAGGTAGTCGCTGCTGATATTAAGAAATCCGGTGAAGAAGCTGCTTATGAAGTTGGTGTGACCGGTTTACCTGCAGAGATTATTAAAGTTTTGGGTCGTTTGAAATTCCGAACTTCTTTTGGTCAAAATCAATTACAACACGCTATAGAGGTCTCGAGACTAGCTGGTCTTGTTGCTGAGGAAATTGGCGCCAATACTGTTTTATCCAAAAAAGCTGGTCTTTTGCATGATTTAGGTAAAGCTGTCGATCATGAAGTGCCAGGTTCACACGCTGTTATCTCTGCTGATATTTTGAGAAAATTCAATCTACCAGCTGACCTTATTCACGCCGTTGAAGCTCATCACGAAGATGTGCCCCTGGAGACACCTGAAGCCTGCATTATCCAAATTGCTGATGCAATTTCCTCTGCTCGTCCTGGTGCCAGACGTGAATCGCTTCAGCTTCATATCAAGAGATTACAAGATCTTGAAAGAGTTGCTAACTCATTCCCAGGTGTCGAAAAAGCTTACGCTATTCAAGCTGGTCGTGAAGTCAGAATATTAGTTAGACCAGAAGATATTGATGATCTTTCTTCGGCTAAGCTTGCCAAAGAAATTGCCAAGAAAGTAGAAGAAGAAGTTCAGTATCCGGGTCAAGTCAAGATCCAAGTTATCCGTGAAGTTCGCGCTGTCGAATACGCCAAGTAAGAGCAACTGATAATTTGGCTGATTAGATATTAGGTTATATTATGAAGAAAAATTCAATAAAAATTTTGTTCATCGGTGATATTGTCGGCCGTTCTGGCCGAAATGTTGTCAAACATTTTCTCTCCGACCTAAAAGCCGAGGAAAAGGTTGATTTTGTTATCGCAAATGGCGAAAATTTATCTGCCGGCAAAGGTATTACTTTTGGCAAATATGAAGAGATGATTAATGTTGGCATTGATTACTTCACTTCGGGCAATCACATTTGGAACAATCGAGATATCATACCTTATATGAAAGACAAATCGGTCAAGGTTTTGCGACCAGCGAATTATCCAAATGATCCGCCTGGCTTGGGTTACGCGACAGTTGATGTCGATGGCACCAAATTAACAATTATAAATTTGATGGGCCGAGTTTTTATCCCTGGTCTCTTTGATGATCCTTTTGCCAAGGCTAAGGAAATAGTCGACGCCAATAGCGATTCTGCAATCATTATTGACTTCCATGCGGAGGCAACATCAGAGAAGATGGCTCTTGCTTATTATCTCGATGGCCAAATTTCGGCTGTGATTGGCACTCATACTCATGTTCAGACTGCCGATGAAAAGATTTTAGCCGGTGGTACGGGATTTATTACTGACGCTGGTATGTGTGGCCCGACTGATTCTGTTTTGGGTGTTGAGAAGGATATTATTATTAGAGGGTTCTTGACAGGCCTACCTCAATCGCATAAAGTAGCGGTAGGCGATAGTATATTCAATGCTTGCTTACTGGAGATCGATAGCTTGACCAAGAAAACGGTATCAATAAAAAGAATATCAAAAATACTTAAAACTGAGTAATTTTAATCTTCCTCGGAAGGAGGTGAGAAAGTTGAATAAAAACGAGCTAATAAATGAAGTTGCTAGGCGTACAGGTCTTTCTCGCCGTGAAGCCGAGGTTGGGGTTCAGACAATGTTGGATCTAGTTGCAAAAGAGCTAACATCTGGCGGTAAGGTTACTTTGACCGGCTTTGGCACATTTGATGTCGGAAAAAGACGCGAAAGAGCTGGAGTAAATCCTCGAACAGGTAAAGCTATCAAGATTCCTGCTACGAAGATGCCACGCTTCAAGCCAAGTAAAAATATGAGAGTTAAGGTTAAATAGGTTCTAAAACAAATTATAAAAACCATCACTAGTGATGGTTTTTATAATTAATAGACTACTAAAGCCAGAGATTTTGTGCTAAATTAGAGAAGAAGAATATAAGCCCTCATAGCTCAGTAGACAGAGCGGTTCCGTCCTAAGGAAAAGGTCGTAGGTGCAACTCCTACTGGGGGCACCAGAGCAATTAACATTTTTTCGATAATGGACAAGAAAAACAAACCAAAAATTATAGCATCAAGGTCTCTAATCGCAGTCCTTTGTATTTGTTTTGGTATTCTTGTTTCGGCTCAGCTTCGTTCTTTGCCTGAACGCGTTTCAAATCCAATCGCTCCCTATATGAGTCTAAAAGAGACAAAAGCAGAACTTTTTACTGAACAAGATCAGTTAAAAAATGAGGTCAAAAAGCTTCAGGAGACGATTCGCCAAACTCAAAAAGAAAATGAAGATATAGTTTTGACCAAAGAGGAAATAAAATCACTCAATACTCAAAAAAATTTAGCCGGATTAACTAAGCTAAATGGTCCTGGCATTATTATTAAAATAGATGATAGTAAAACTGTTAGCCCAAATGAGGAGTCAATTGTTCACGCTGCCGATTTGCGCGATATCATAAATTTACTCTGGGGATCTGGAGCTGAGGGTATAGCCATAAACAGTCAACGTATTGTTTTGAGTAGTGCGATCGATTGCATTGTTAACACTATCTTAATAAATAATGTTAGAATTACGACTCCTTTTCAAGTTGAAGCAGTCGGAAATCAGGAGCTCATGTCAACGAATCTAAAAGATAAGGCTAGATTAGCAAATTTGTATAGCCGAGTCTCATCTCAAAATATTATTTTTGATCTTCAAGAAAACAACGACATTACCGTCCCTGCTTTTGATGGTTCATTTAGTATTAATTCCGGAGCGAATTAGTATGTTCAAAAAATCAGATTACATCATTATCTCTGTCCTTCTTTTCTTTTTGGGTATATTTATGGTAACTCAATACAAGGCCGGCAAGGAGTATATAAATGCGATAAAGCCGGAAACAAACGCGGTTTTGGCTGTTGAGGTATCTAAACTGACAAAATCAAATTCTGATCTTCGAACTCAGGTAAGGGCACTTACCCTCGACTTAGATGTTTATAAAAATACCTCAGAGTCAAAAAAAGTTCTTTATGACAAATATGCCAAAGATAAAGAGGAGCTCAGCGTTATCAACGGTTTACTGCCAAAAAGTGGTCAGGGCGTTGCTTTGAAAGTTGAGGGCAGGATGGTTACTGCTCAAATCGTTGATCTGGTTAATGCTATCCGTAATATCGGTTCTGATTTGATAGTTGTTAACGGCTCTAGACTAATGATAAATACCGACTTGTCTTTATTCAGTGGTCAAAATAATTATGATATTCTAATTTACGGTAATGGTAAGATGCTTAAATCTGCCCTAGAACGAAAGGGAGGGATAGTAGAGCAGATTTCGACAAAAGATATGAGAATATCAGTTGAGGAAAGGGACAACATTGTTGTTCCAACTGGCACAAGCATGGTTATAAAATATTCTAAATCAATAAATAACTAGGAGACGAAAATGACACAGAACATAAAAGTTGATATATCAGTAGCGTCGATTCTAAAAATTCTGGCCGTTTTAGGTGGCATCTATCTTTTATTTATTCTCAGAGAAGTAATTATTTTGCTTCTTATTGTCGCTATTTTGGCCATTACTTTTAGGCCAGTTGTAAAAAATTGGTCAAAAGCGATAGGAAAACCCCTTTCTATACTCTCGCTCGTCCTTATTTTGGTCTCTTTTATTGCAGGATTTATCTATATAATTATTCCGCCCTTTGTCGATCAGGCCAAACAATTATCTAGTGTTTTACCTGATTTGATTACGGGGTCTAATTTCATACGTTCTCATATTCCAGAAATTGGCAAAGTGATTTCGACAATTACTCAAAGTCTTGGGGGAATGACCGGAAGTTTTATCTCTTTTACAGCTAGCGTATTCGGCGGAATCGTTTCCTTTTTTACAATAATAATTCTAACAATATATTTTCTAGCTGATGACAAAATATTTCAAAATTTCAAAACGCTAATTCCAAAAAATAAAGAAAAAGACGTCTCTGATTTAATCGATAAAATTACAATTAAGATCGGTGATTGGTTGCGTGGCCAGCTTCTCCTAGGTCTTATCATTGGTGTCTGTGTTTATATTGGACTTAGCTTGATCGGTGTCAAATATGCTCTTGTTCTAGCTATCATCTCAGCCGTCTTGGAATTTATTCCGATTGTCGGTCCTATTATTTCCGGTGCCTTGGCCGCACTTATAAGCCTTTCAATCTCGCCCTTAACAGCGCTAATCGTAATTGTTTTTTATGTTCTCTTGTCTCAACTTGAAAATACCCTGATTGTTCCTAAGGTTATGCAAAAGGCTATTGGCCTACCACCAGCAATTATTATTATCGCCATATTAATTGGTGGCAAGTTGCTCGGTATTCTCGGTGCTTTGCTAGCAGTTCCAATCTCGGCAATCCTTTTCGTCGTTATCCAAGAGTGGGTGGTCATCAGAAAGATTATGTCTAGATAATGAACACAGAGTTTTATAATAAAAAGGCACGGTTTGATTATGAAATATTGGAGTCGCTCGAAGTAGGGATTGTTTTGACGGGCGAAGAGATCAAAGCAATTCGCTCTGGCCGAATTAGTATTGTCACTTCATATGCGAAAATAATCAACGGTGAAGTTTTTTGGTTAGGAGGAAATTTTCTTGGCATCTCAACTCCAGACAGAACAAAAAAACTTCTTTTAAATAAAAGCCAAATTAAAAGATTCATCGGCAAAACTCAGGAAGGGGGAATGACTCTCATTCCTCTGAAACTTTATCTCAAAAAAGGCAAAGCCAAATTGGAGCTTGGGCTTGGCCGTGGTAAGAAAAAGTATGACAAAAGAGAATCGATAAAACGCAAAGATCAGGATAGGGAAGTCGCTCGCAAGACAAAATTTTAATCTAGATTATCTTTTTGAGTCCTTTGACTATATTGGCAACCGCAATAGTTCTGACGATATAAATTGAAATCCTTAGAGATATCAATTGATTTTTTGTAGCCATCTTCTTTTTTAAAATCAAAGAAAATAAAAAGATTGGAAATTTTTTGACCTATTTTTTCAATCATCGCCGAATTTTTATGTGGTGAAACAGGCAGAGTCGTAGAAAAAGATATTTTCATTTTTTCGCTCATATCAGCAGTTTTTTGAAGTCTAAATTCGATACATTTTTTGCATCTCTCTCCGCCCTCTGGCCCATCTTCAAATCCAGCGATATATCGATGCCATAGGCTGTTCTCTTCTAGATAATCATAATCGGCATCAGCCAAAATATTTTCAATATCTTTTTTCTTGAGAAAAGATATTAATGTTTCGTGCCTTTTTTTATGTTCAGAAAAAGGCTCGATATTAGGGTTATACCAAAATATTTCAGCTGGAATTTCTAGGGAGTTAAGTTTTTCCAGCGATGATGTCATGCATGGCGCGCAACAGGTGTGGAGCAAAATTTTGTTCTTCATTTAGATCTTCTCAAGGATTCGAAGCTTCGCGCTTCGGGACCGCGTATTTAGACTAATCTCTTCTGCTGTCGACGAGATTGGTTTTCTGGTCACAATTTTTACTGTAGCTTTCTTGTTGCAGATACAGGGCATTTGCTTTGGGCATTCGCAAGGATCGGCCAGTTTGATAAAAGCGTGTTTGATAATTCGGTCTTCTAGTGAATGGAAGGTGATGACAGCGAGTCGGCCACCAGTTTTCAGAACATCGGTAAAATCATAAATTGCCTGATCGAGTTTGGTTAGTTCGGCATTTACCTCAATTCTTAGCGCTTGAAAAGTTTTGGTTGCGAAATGTATACGGCCGTATTTCATTTTTCCGGGGATAGAGGTCGAGATTACATCTAAAAGGTCGCCTACTTTTTCTATTTTTTTGATTTTTCTTGAAATACAGATATTCTTAGCAATTCTCTTTGCAAATGGTTCCTCTCCATATTCTCGAAAGATATATTCGAGCTTGGCTTCGGGATAATTGCCGATAATATATTTAGCATCAAATTTCTTTGTTTGGTCCATTCTCATATCGAGCGGTTGCTCGGGATCTTTAAAAGAAAACCCTCTTTCGGCTTGGTCAAGTTGCATCGAAGAAACGCCGAGATCAACCAAGATGCCATCAACATTTTTTATCTTAATTTCTTCTAAAATGTCTTTAATATTTTTGAAATTATCATGGACCAAATCGAAACTTCCACTGCCCTCCGACTTTTTGATATTGCCCTTTGCCAGCTTGATGGCGTTCTCATCCTGATCAATACCGATAAATCTTATTTTCGCATTATCATTTTGGCTCTGGGCAATAGCCAGACTATGTCCGCCGGCTCCGAGAGTGCCATCAACAAAAACAGGAGCATCAATCTTTTTTAGATACTCAAAACATTCAACTATTTCATTTTTTAAAACCGGTATATGCATATTTCTGTCCGATTCTACCATAAAATTGAAAAATAAGCCACGTTCAGATATAGTGATAGTTAATATGGATACAAAAAAAATACCATTTATAACACCAGAGGGTCTGCATTTCATCTCTGGACTTACCTCTAGTTTCGCCGAGATAAATAATTTGAAGTCTGATAATGACAAGACGATCAGTTCGGCTTTTATTTATGAAAAATTGAGGGTCGCGGTTGAATATCAGGAAGAGCATCTTATCCTGAAAAATGCGATGAGCCGAATCTTGCGCCGAAAATATACTCTTTCTCCAAATATCACCGCCAGCCAACTTTTTTCTGATCTTATCAGTGAATTAGCGTGGGCGAATTATATAAATCCTGAGGTGCTGAAGGAAAAAGAATCTGAAAATATTGTTTCTATCATTGATAAATACTTAAGTATTCTTAAATATGCCAAGACTGGCCGTTTTACGCGTCATGAATTAAATCGGACTGTTATCGATTGGCTGGCCTGTGAAATAGATGAATTTTTGCGACCCGACAAAAGCGAAAAAATTATTGTTGATTATACTTTTGATTGTCTGGCAAAAAATTTAGATTTGTCTGATGCTAGAATTGACGAAAAAGAAAATATTATTCAGTTAAAAGCAGCAATTTACGGCTTTATTTTGAAGCCTGATTATGCGCAGATACAATATTGGTTTTTGAAAAACATTTATACTGATTGGAGTAATTGGGATAGCGAAGAAGCCAAAAAAATGGGTCGGAGTTTTGATCCATATTATAACAAACTTGATCACGCCCTAAATCATCCTTATCGTAAAAATTATATTCAATTTGCGAAGCGTCTCATTCCGCCCTTTATACTCCTTTACTCTGTTTTGAAGAAGAAAAAGCTCAATTTAGGAGAGATTCGAGAGAAGCCGATGTTGCTTCATGACCTTATTATAGAGGAATACAATCTCAAAATTGCCGAAGCGAGAAGCAAGGTTTGGCGGGGGACTATTCGGGCTTTGATTTTTATTTTAATCACCAAAATATCACTCGCTTTTGTTTTAGAAATTCCTTTTGATAAGTATATCTCTGGCACCGTTGATATAGTCTCGTTGCTCATAAATATTTCATTGCCACCGCTCCTGATGCTTTTTTCTGGTACTTTTATTAAATCTCCGTCCCGTCGGAATTATAAGACGATTTCCGAGAGTGTTATTTTTCTGTTGACGCAAAATCAGCTCGATAGTAAAAAATATGCGCTAGTCAAAAGTAGATCAAATACATTTTTATTCTTCAATTTGGCCTACTCCCTAATCTCATTGGCCATTTTGGCGGGTGTAATTTGGTTTTTACTATATCTTAAATTCAATATTGTTAGCATCGCTCTTTTCTTTTTCTTCGTCTCTGTAGTTTCCTTTTTCTCATTTAGAATCAGAAACATTGCTTTGGAGCTGGCGATGAAAAAGGGTCGTGATGATGCGATTACTTCGGTGCTAGAGTTGGTCCTGATGCCTTTTATCCGTATCGGCAAATTCTTTTCGGATCGTTTTGCCTCATTTAACCCGATGATTTTAGCACTCGATTTCCTGATTGAAGCACCGCTAAAAACAGTCATAAAAATTATGAACTCTTGGCTACGTTTTATAAATGCTAAAAAAGAAGAATTAGAATTATAAATATAAGGAGTCTGATGTTTGAGGGAAAAGTCATATTAGTTGTCGACGATGATCCAACACTTTTAGAGATGTATGTTGAGAGAATTAAGAGCGAGGGCGCAATAGTCGTCGAAGCTAGGGACGGGCAGGAAGCGCTCGAGAGGATAGCGGAGAGTCGACCGAGTATTATTATGCTTGATGTGATGATGCCGAGACTCAATGGCTTCGATGTTTTAAGCCGAATAAAGAGTGACCCTGAAACAGCCAATATTCCGGTGATTATCCTGACTGCTCTATCTGATGATCAAAAAAGACGTCAGGGTTTAGAGCTCGGTGCTGCTGACTTTATTGTTAAGGCTGAAACACTGCCAATCGATGTCGTTGAGAAAATCAGAAAACTAATTTCACCTGAAGATATCAGCCAAGCCCTATAAGTTAAATTTGATTAAATAAGATCTCCAAAACAAAAAATGATTATTGCTAATCATTTTTTGTTTGATATTTTTTTCTTGCAAACTGACAATATGCGACAAAAATTTATCTTATAGGTGAGCAGACCTTACAGTCTCTGCAAAATAAAACTTTTTGTGTTTTCTTAACTTCTGCTTTGCCGTCAATATCTTTTGTTACTACCGATTTTTCCTTTTCTTCCATTTTGCTTCCACAACGAGGGCAGTTCATTCGTAGCCTTTCTCTTACTTACTTTAAACACTAGACTGAATTTGGTATTAAAGCAAGCATTCCCTCATGAGACAGGACTTTGTGCGAACCAAAAATCGTTTAAAAAATAAAAAATGACCGCTGCTATGACAGCAACGGTCATCTGAATTTTATGTCAAAATATTATCGACATATTCGGTAAAGGGCTTTGATAACTTCCTCAAAGTGATCTGGGTTAATTCCTATGACGATACTTTTCTTCCCAACAGCGCTGATAAATTCAAATTTCAGATGTAGGGAATCCAAGATATCGGCAACTTTTCTGATAAAAATAGGGTCTACTGCTTTGCCTTCAGAAGCAATAGTTATGACAGAGAGGGGGATTGTTTCAATCTCTGCTGATAGTTCTCTGGTTAAAAGCGAGAAGATCTGATCATTATTAATTTTTTTAGCTTCGTCTTCCGCAATAACAATGAGAATATCAGTTTCGCCGGTAGCATTATGAATGTAGGGGATTTTACTCTCGGCGAAAATTTTCAGGGCCTTCATTCCAAAGCCGACTTCATTATTTATGTCATCTTTGTGAATTTTGAATGTCATACAATTTTTGCGACCAGCAATAATTATTGCATTCATATTGCGGTCAGCATTCACAAAAGTGCCAAATGCGTTGGGGGTTAAGATGCCTTCAAATTTTATTGATATACCAGCATCTTGAACCGGTTTGACCGCATATCGGCTCAGGACTTCAGCTCCAGCTCCAGCAGCTTCGTACATAAGGTCATAAGAAATGTGAGGAAGATAGGTGACTTTTTCTCCAACGATATTTGGATCAGCCACTGCTACACCTTCAACATCCTTAATATTTATGTAAAGAGTTGCTCCAACAGCCACGGAGACGATTGCGCCGGTGATATCAGAGCCACTACGGGGAAGCACTCTGATATTGCCCTTTCCATCGCTACCATAAAACCCAGGAATAACATAACGTTTATTGGAGTCTTCGAGTTTTTTTCGCAAAAGATCATAACTTTCTTCCACGATATTCCCATTCTGGTCGATAATTATGCACTCCTCAGGATCAATAAAAGTCGCGTTCAGAACAGTCGCCATTAATTTGGCTGTCATAAATTCACCGCGGGACATAATCCAGTCCCGAGTAATAGTAGAGTCCCCATTTTTTAGGGCGGTAAGTTTCTCTTCTAAGTCAGCATATTCTGCCTTTAAAGAGCATTTTGGAATACTTTTGATGATAGAGTCAAATCTTGAAACCATCTCTCGAAATTTACCCACAAAGCCTTTTTTGCTCGATGCAAGGTCGAAGCAAGCGGTTAAAGGAAGGCCTTTAATAATAGAGTTAAATCTCGAGACAATCTCATGAAATTTGCTCGTAAAATCATTGCCGTTTGATGCTAGATCAAAGCAAGCAATCAGTAAATCTGTTACTTTATCACCGCCCGCTACTTTACCTGGGGCAGAGACAACAATGTGACGAATATTTGGGTCGGCCAATATTCTAGCAACAGATAGGGCAAATAGTCCGGCGGTGCTCATCGGTCCACCACCAAATTTTGCCACGAATGTTCCCACTAGGGAGATTAGTTTGTCGACCATTTAAGGCCTCCTTTTTGGGATTCCTTTTAGAAATTCCCAGTATATTTATTTTTTAAGGTACGCAAAAAAAATACCTCTGCAAACAGAGGTATTATATTGAATCTATTTTATCTGAAAATTTATGCCAAAATACCTCTGGTTGGAGAGAGTATCTTCTTCTTTAAATTAATGGCAACTAAGTTTTTCATAGACAAAATATACATCAGGCTATTTTATAAGTCAATAGTCAACTTTTATTAGGCGTTTTTGCCATCAACAAGCTTAATCTTGCGTTTGCAAGCATCAGCCACGTCGGTATTGTGGGTAACTATTAGAAAAGTCTTTTTATTATTTTTGTTTAAGTCTTTCAACATATTCATAATTTCCAGAGAAGTTTTTGTATCGAGTTCGCCAGTCGGCTCGTCAGCTAAGATAATAGCTGGATCATTCATAAGCGCTCTAGCGATAGCTACACGTTGCTGTTGTCCGCCTGATAATTCGTTTGGTCTGTGATTTATTCTGTCCTCGAGCCCAACCATTTTCAAAAGGTCGAGCGCTCTGACTTTTCTGGCATTCATTTTCATCCCGCCATATTTGCCAGCGAGTATGACGTTTTCATACGCAGTCAAAGTTGGAATTAAATTAAAACCCTGAAAAATAAAACCGACTTTTTTGGCTCGGACTTTGTAGGCATTCTTCTCTTTTAACTTCGAGAAGTCCTCGCCATCAATCTCAAGTGTACCTTCATCTGGTCGGTCCAAGAGACCAAGTATATGCATCAGGGTTGATTTGCCACAGCCGGATGGTCCGACAATCGCTGCAAAATCGCCCTCTCGAACTTCGATATTGACACCATTCAAAGCTCGAATAATATTTTTTTTGCTCATTTTATAACTTTTTTTGAGTCCCGTTGCCTTCAATACTATTTTATCCATATATATCCTTCTTAATTTTAACTATCTATATTCTATCTTGTTACATTTCTCTAATAGCATCGACTACTTTGAGTTTAGCGGCTCTTGAAGCAGGGATGACACCGGCAATGATACCGACAACAAAAGAGAAAATAATTACTCCAATCATAAAGCCTGATTCAAGTAGGAATATTTCTGCGCCCTGATC